>CAZMBU010000025.1:0-8484 GCA_964564565.1 uncultured Dehalococcoidia bacterium
GAACAAGCAAAAATTAAAAATGGTAATAAAATCAGAATTATTTTAGTATTCAATTTAAACATAATTTTTTCTCTTAAATATTTATAAATATAGTATATGATTTTTTGATGATTAATCCAAAATAAGTTCTGCAGTCCTTTTATCATCCCTTCCATATAAATAACTTTGCGCTATTTCTGCATTTGTTTCAGCAGATTTACTCCCGTTATTTATAGCAAGTTTGAACCATTCTAATGATTTTTTTGCGTCGACTTTGAATCCTTTGAAAGAAGAATCTCCATCTCCAATGTAATACAATATTCCAATATGATTTTGAGCCTTATGATTATTTTGATTTGCAGCGAGTTCATACCATTTTAATGCTTCAAAAAAGTTTTTCGAAGCAGGGCTGCCAAAATATGCTCCATTACCAATATGATAAAATTTACCTATATAAAATTGTGAATCAGAATGCTCTTTATCGGCTGCTTTTTTAAAATAAGAAAATGATTCTTGGAAATCTTGATTTACACCAAGCCCTTTATAGTAATGTAACCCTAAATTGTAAATAGAGTCTAAATCATCTAATTTATATCCCATTTCATACCATTTAATTGCATTCACATAATCATTGGATTTTTCAGCTCTTTCTGCAAGGTATTTGATTGACCATACATCCCCTGAATTGGCTATATTGAATAAAATTTCATTAGCTTTTGAAATGTTTTTATTTACGCCGTTTCCCTTCAGATACATTAATGCAACAATTCGATTACCATAATTGTTATTTTTATTAGCGAGTTCAATGCATGTAGAAAGAGCATCAGTATAATTAGCTGAATCATAATTATTTTTACAATCTGCAATAAGTATATTTGTTTTCTCTAATTCAATTTTGGCCTCAGCTTCAGCATCTGCCTTGGCTTTGGCCTCAGCTTTAGCTTTAGCCTCAGCTTCAGCTTTAGTTTTAGCTTTGGCTTCAGCCTCTGCGTCTGCTTTAGCTTTAGCATCAACTTTAGCTTTTGTTATAACATCAGAAATTTTAGGAGCTGGAGTAATTTTTTCAATTTTTACAGAAGATTTATTCTGTGAAGGATCGGTACTTTCAATAACAGGGTTAAATTTTATAGGAGGAGGTGCAGGTGGAACAGAATCATTATTAGTTTCAGTATTGGCATTATTTTGTGATAGTTTTATTATTATATTTTCAGCTGATTTCAAATCTTGATTAGATTCTAGTAAAAGGGATTCTAAATCATTAGTTTTATTTTCGCTATTTGCTATTTGATTTTGCAGTACTTTGATTTGTTTTGTTAAATCGATTATTTTACTTTTAGCATTATTTAATTCATTTATTGTTATTGATTTTTGTTCATCTTCAGTTAACTCATTATTTGAGCAACTTAAAGTAAAAATTAAAATAAATAATATAAATATTAAATTTAACAATGATTTTCTAATGATTTTCATTTATATTCTCATCATTTATGTTTAATATTAAATAATAATATTTACATTATATATACATATATCAAATGATATTATTGAAATCGAAAAAAGAATTTAATATAGGAATTGTAACAATTGGGAAATCTCCTAGATTGGATATAGAATCTGAATTACAAAAAACAATAGATTATGATGTTGATTTCACACATAGTGGCGCACTAGATAAGATTTCCCCTAGCCAACTGAATGATCTTGCGCCTTTGTCTGACAGTGATACCCTTGTTACTTTATATGATGATACTGAAATACAGGTTTCTCATGAAAAACTTACAAAAATTCTTTATGAAAATATTTCTGAAATTATCTCTGATGTAGATATGATAGTAATGGCTTGTACAGGGTATGAAGATATGGGGAATTATCAGAAACCTATTCTTTTCCCTGGACAAATTACTGAGAATTTGATTGTGGATTATTCAAATAAAAAAGATTTTAAATTAGGTGTTGTGCAACCTCATAGTAATCAGATAAAAAAAGAATGTGAAAAATGGAATTTAAAGAATATTAATGCTGATGTTTATTCATCATCCCCTTATGGAAATGTTAAAGTGTCTGCTGATCAAAATTGGATTGATATAAAAAATTCTTTTGAGCAATTTAACCCTGATCTTGTTTATTTAAATTGCATGGGAATGCGCAGTGCTCATAAAGATTATATTCATGAAAATTTAAATGTACCTGTTTTGCTTGCAGCAAATGTAACTGGAATGGTAATTAATCAAATATTAAATTAAAATAAATCAAAATTATGGGTAAATAATGTCGAAACATAAAATTGCAGTATTAGCTCCTAAAGGATATGAAACTTCTGAAAGAGGAGAAGACTTGATTAATTTCGCTTCACTAGAAACAGATATTGAATTAATTTTTATTGATGGAGATAGTGATATAGACGATATTGTTGGACAATGCATTGGTATAAAAGCATTAATAACTCAGGGAGTATATAAATATATTACAGACTTGGTTTCCAAAGTTGATTCAATCAAATTAATTCAGACTCCAAGCGCTGGAACTGATTGGTTAGAAAAATCTAAATTAGCAGAATTAGGTGCTTCAGTAGCTAATAATGGAGGAGGAAATGCAGTAGCAGTGTCTGAGCATGCAATAGCTTTAATGTTTTCTGTTTACAGAAAACTTGATCTTCAAATAAAAAACCTCAAAGAAGGAAATTACCAAAACTTTGCTATTCCTGATTTGATGGATAATATTTTTGAAACTGAAACTTCACAAAATAAAAATAGTAAATCTTATACACCTGGCAGTTGGAATAGATCGGAATATCATACTCTGGTAGGAAAAAGAGTTGGTATTATTGGATTAGGTAGAATTGGATCTAGGGTGGCGAAAAGGTTAAACGGATGGGAGTGTGAGATTGTTTATCACGATATTGTTGATTTCCCTAATCAATATGTTAAAGAAACCGGGGCAATCAAAGTTAGCTTGAATGAATTATTATCAACATCTGATATCGTTACTGTTCATGTTCCTTTGGAACGCACAACACATCATATGCTTTCAGTTGAAGAATTTATTATGATGAAAAACAGCGCTGTCCTTATAAATACTAGTAGAGGCCCGGTTGTTGATGAAAAAGCGTTAATTGATGCTTTGAATAATAAACAAATATTTGGTGCAGGACTTGATGTGACTGAGATAGAACCTATAAAAATGGATAACCCTTTACTTAATATAGAAAATGTTATACTCACTCCTCATTTTGCTACAAGAGCATATGAATCTGAAATTAATATTGCCAAATTTGCAGTTACTAACGCAGCTAAAGTTGCAAGAGGCGATCAACCTGATTCAATAGTTCCACCTGTTTAAAGATAGTATTATGGGAATAAAATCAGGTTTATTTATGATGCCAAATCATCCTCCTACAGTGAGTATCAATGATGCTCATGACTTTGATGTGGAAACAATAGTAGTAGCTGACAAATTAGGATTTCAAGAAGTATGGGTAGGCGAGCATTTTACAGCTCCATGGGAACCTATTCCTTCACCTGATATTTTAATCGCACAGGCGCTATTAAAAACAAAAAATATTCAATTGGGAGCTGGTGCTCATTTATTACCGTATCATCACCCTGTTGAATTAGCTCAAAGAATTTCATATTTGGATCATTTAAGTAGAGGGCGTTTATTGGTGGGGATTGGTGCAGGAGGATTGCCAAGCGATGCTGAGATATTTAATGTAGATATTAAAGCTGGTGAAAATAGAGCCATGACAAGAGAAGCATTAGATATAATGTTGTTTTTATGGGATAAAGATACAACGGGCGAATTTCACGGAAAATTTTGGACTGTAAGAAAACCTGATCCAAAGAAATGGGAACATGTATCATTAAGACATTTTTTATTACCTTACCAAAAACCTTACCCACCTATTGGATTAGCGGGAAGTAGTTTTAATTCAGGGACATTAAAAGTTGCAGGCGAGAAAGGATTTATTCCGATGAGTATTGGTGCTGGAGGTGATTTTTTAAAATCACACTGGAATTCTGTTAGCGAAGGTGCACTGAAATCAGGATTGAAACCTGACAGACGAAATTGGAGAGTTTTAAGAGATATTTGGGTCGCGGATACTGATGAGGAAGCAATTAATTATGCTAGAAATGGAATGCTTTCAAGAGCATGGGAAGAATATCTTTTACCAATTTTTAAAGAAGGAGAAAACCCAACTATTCATGGTTATAAACACGACCTTTCTGTTAAAACAGAAGATGTTAATGTTGATTACATGTTAGAACATATATGGATAGTAGGTTCCCCTGATACTGTTGCTAATAAAATTAGAAAATTATTTGAAATATCAGGAGGATTTGGAGTTTTATTGGGGCAAGTTTTAGATTATTCAGAGAATAAGGAGAATTGGCATAAATCTTTAAGATTATTATCTGAAAAAGTCATTCCAAGCTTAAAAGATTTGAAAATTGATGATTAATTATTTTTACTACTAGAAACTAATAACATGGCAAAAAATATAGGTTTAAAGAATGGTTTAATTATTAATGGATCCGGAAGTCCAGGTTATTTTGGTACAGTATTAATACGAGATAATAAAATATCTATATTACGTGGAAATCAAGAATATCCCAAACCAGATTATGAAATTGATTGTACTGGCAAAGTTATTACCCCAGGATTTATTGACTTACATTCTCATTC
This sequence comes from uncultured Dehalococcoidia bacterium, assembly GCA_964564565.1. Taxonomy (GTDB): domain Bacteria; phylum Chloroflexota; class Dehalococcoidia; order Lucifugimonadales. Next base: position 4,663 of record CAZMBU010000025.1, read on the forward strand.
TTCTTTAACAATATTTGGTAAACCAACCCATGATCCAAAAGTTTTTCAGGGAGTTACAACAGAATTGGTTGGTATTGATGGAGTTTCACCTGTTCCCTTTAAAACTAAAACAGAGCTTGAAAGATATATTTGGTTAGATTCCGGATTTAATGATTACCCACCTGAAGCTGACTGGCTAAAAACCGTGGAATATTTAAATAAAATTGATAATAAAGTTTCTGTAAACATTGCATGCATGATAGGAAATGGCCCTCTGAGAATATGGGGTGTTGGTTGGAATAACATTAAAGCCACCAAAAACCAAATAGCAAATATGTGTTCAATATTAAGAGAATGCATGGAAGAGGGAGCATGGGGATTATCAACTGGACTCGATTATCCGCCTGGAGCATATGCTGATACTGAAGAATTAATTCATCTCAGTAAAGAAGCTTATAAATTAGATGGTTTTTACCACACACATACAAGAGCAAAATTAATAACAGATAAAAATATACTTGCCCCCTGGGGTGAGGCTATAGAAATAGGAAAAAAATCTGGCATTCCGGTACATTTAACTCATTACAAACAAAGAGATCCAGGTATTGGTAGTTATAATGATTATTTAGGCCTGGTTGAAAATGCCAGAGAAGATGGTATGGATGTAACATTTGATTGTTATACTTACCCATATTCAGGTACTACAATTACCATCTTACTTCCTGATTGGAGTAAAGATGGCGGTCCTGAAGCATTGATGAATCATCTCAAATCATCAATTTCCAGGAAAAAAATGTGTCAGGAAATTAACCATAATGCTTTTAAAGAAAATTGGCTAACTAATTTTAAGAATAAACCCAATAAAATATTAGAAGGACTTTCAGTTTCTGAAATAGCGCTGTTTAAAGATAAAGATCCATGTGAGACTCTTTTTGATTTGTTAATTGATGAAAATTTAGGTATTTCAACTGTAGGATTAGGGAATACTGCTCATAGTATTCCTGAATTTGTCAAACATCCTGCTGGAATGATAGCTTCGGATTCATTAATTTTTGGAGATTATCCAAATCCAAGAACGTATGGTAATTTTACTAAAGTTATTTCAGAATTTTCTAGAGATGATAAAATATTGCCAATAGAAGATGCGATTAGAAAAATGACTTCTTTTCCTGCTCAAAGATTGGGACTAAGTAAAAAAGGTTTGCTGCTTGATGGATATGACGCGGATATTGTTGTTTTAAACTTAGCAGAAGTCAAAGCACCCGCTACTAAAAATAACCCTAAATTGCTTTCAGAAGGAATTGAACAAGTAATTGTAAATGGTGAATTTGTCATAAAAGATGGAGTACATACAGGCAATTTACCTGGTAAAGCTATAAGAAGAGGTATTAATTCTTAGGATTTATTTGCTAATGTAATCTGCAATACTAACTGCATATTTACGAGCTATTGGGCCAATCATAATTGCTATTGGCGTAGCAATAGACCATGCAATTGCCCAAGCTTTCATCCATCTGGTTAAATATTCTGTATCTATTCCAGTATTTACAATTGTAATTATCCCCGACATGATAAATGACATTCCAGTACCGATTATTAACCCTGTAATTATTTTAACTAACATGATGCAAACTAAATTTATTCGCAATTTATCATATAGCTTTCTTTGAAGATATTGATATGGTGTTTATTATTTTCAAATAAATATTATAATTTTCTTATAAATATTTACTAGAAATAATTATGTCTTTTGTAGAAAAACCAAAGAGAAGTATATGGACTTGGGGTTATCAGCAAGATGAACCCACAAATTTAGAAAGAAAGAAGCATGCTGCTGAATTATCAAAGAAAATTGGAACTGAAATAATTCCTCCAAAAATTCCACTTGCAGATGAATTGAATTTAAGAACTTCACGAATTAAAATTCCTGATAATCTTTCAAGTTATTGTTTTACAGATAACTATGAAAGAGCATTGCATTCATATGGTGCAGAAAGAGAACTTGCAGCTTTGGGTAGATTTCCTAATCCTCCTGATGTAGTTGCACATCCTTCTAATGAGGACGAACTTGAAGAAGTTCTTAATTGGTGCGATAGATATAATTATGTAACCATACCTTACGGAGGAGGTTCTTCCGTCGTGGGAGGAGTTACACCTCCTGAAGATGAAGGTCCGATAGTTACTATTGATATGGATCAATTCGATAAAGTATTAGAAATAGATGAAATTTCAAGAACTGCAAAAATTCAGGCAGGTATATATGGCCCAGAACTTGAGAGACAGTTAAAACCTTCAGGGCATACATTAAGGCATTATCCTCAGAGTTTTGTTGAATCGACACTTGGTGGTTGGATCGCTACAAGATCAGGAGGACATTATGCAACTAATCATACCCACATAGATGAATTTGTTGAATCTTTAAAAATGATAACTCCTGCTGGTTGGTGGGAATCCAGAAGGCTGCCAGGAAGCGGAGCGGGTCCTAATCCAGATCGTATTGTTATTGGCAGTGAAGGGATTCTTGGGATTATCACAGAAGCTTGGATAAGAATTCAAAAAAGACCACAATATAGAGCTACTGCTGCAGCTATGTTTAATTCATGGGAAAATGGTTATGATGCAGTTAGGCAAATTGCACAGGCAAAATTATGGCCATCTAATTTACGAATTTTAGATTCTGATTTGACTGCTGACAGTATAGGAATTGATAATGGGATGAGTTTGTTGATTATCGGATTTGAATCTTCAGATTTGTCTCAAAAGTGGCCCCTTGATCAAGCTATAGAAATTGCAAAATCATGTAATGGAATTGTTACAGATGACAATATAATTATTGATAATGGAACTGGCGCTCCTACTGGTAGAGGAGGAGCAGTTGGTGCATGGAGGAATGCTTTTATAAATGTTGGTGGAGGTCTTACTGCAGGATTAGGAATGGTGACTGGTACATTTGAAACTGCCATAACATGGGATAAGTGGCCAGAATTTGATAAAAAAGTAAGAGAAGCAACTCAAGCTGCCCTTAATGATGTATGTGGAGGAGGTACTTTAAATTGTAGATTTACACATGTGTACCCTGACGGCCCAGCTCCTTATTACACTTATGTTGGGAATTATAAAAAAGACGGTTACTTCGAACAGCAAGATGCAATAAAAAAAGCAGCTTCAGATGCTATTATATCTGCAGGAGGAACTATCACGCATCATCATGCTGTAGGGAGATTGCATAAACCTTGGTATGATGTTGAAAGACCAGAATTATTTGCAGAATCATTGAAAGCAATGAAAAAAGTTTGCGACCCTTCGGGTATTTTAAATCCTGGGGTATTAATTGATCCGGCATAATATAATATATTAATTATAAATTTTATTTATTTATGAATAGGAGTTAATTATGAGTTCCATAAATCAACTAGATCAAACCTTAAATAAATTGTGTGATGAAGTACAATTTGATGTTAAGTGGTATGTTAAAGATCTTAAAACAGGTGAATCTTTAAATAGAAATGGAGATGAAATTGGACCATCAGCTAGCACAAGGAAAATTTCAATTCTCATGGCTGCAATGAAATTTGTTAATGAGGGCAAAATATCGTTAACTGACGAAATAGTCCCTGACACAAAATATTTCGGAACTCATTCAGGTTGCTTCCAACATTTTCTTCCAGGATTTAAACTAAAGTTTCAGGATTTATTAACAATGATGATAATTGTTTCTGATAATGTTTCTACTGGTACTGTAACTGAAATTCTTACCTTAGATTATATTAATGATTTTTGTCAGGATATTGGAATGAAAAACACTAATCATTTGGTAGGATTTCCAACAGAGCAACATCTTTC
>CAZMBU010000026.1:0-5998 GCA_964564565.1 uncultured Dehalococcoidia bacterium
CCATCTTAGCTGAAATTCTTTCGGATGCATAATTAAAAATTTTATTTTCCAAAACCCATATTTATAAAATTGTTTAAAAAGCCCAGTTAACGATTTCCTAACCAAATACAAAGCTTTAATCGAATTAGAGGCAGCAATTTTACCTCCTAATCGTCTTAAACGGTAATTTAAATCAAAATCTTCAGAAATAGGTAAATTTTCATTAAATCCGTTTATTTTAATTAAAGTTTCTTTTTTCCAGGCACCAAGCCAAACTGATTTAACTTCAAATACCTCTCGCTTATCTAATCTATATTTCGCATTCCCCATTCCTATCTTTGAATTCATAGCCTTTGCTATAGCTTTTTCAACTAATGTACTTCCAGTTGAAACTTGAACAGGTCCGACATTTGCATATTCGTTTTTTTGTAATAGATTAATAGTGGATTTAATATAATTTTTATCATATATAGCATGAGCATCTGCTCTAATAATAAAATCACCTTTGGATTCTTTAATTCCCATATTCAATGCTGCGGACTGGTAAATTTTCGAGTTGGACATTAATTTTATATTAGAAAATTTCTTTGCCAACTTTTGTGCAATTACCACTGTATTATCTTTACTCAATCCATCAATAATTAATATTTCAAATTTATTTAATGGATAATCGTTTGACAGCAAACTTAAAATTGTTTGCTCTAAATATTTTTCTTCATTTAAAGTAGGTATAACCAAAGATACAAAAGGTAGCATAAGTTTAATTTCCTATTAAAATAAAATTCTTCCGTAATTATTTTTTAAATACTCTATACCAATTTTACCAAGGGGGTTTCTTGATGATTTTTTAATTTTAGATATACCCAAATTAATTCCTTTAATCCAATCTAATATTCTAAAAGTTTTCAATGAAATTAAAAAATAATAAACAGTCCAAATAAATACATAAGAAATAAAATAAATTCCAGGCAAATTTTTATAAGCAGTGAGTATTCTATTGGATATAAATAATATAAAAGAATTAAATTGTTGAGGTTCTTCCCCAATAACCGATTGAGCGGGATAATGATCTGCCTTACATTCGGGGTGATACAAAATTTTTAAATTATTTTGAATAATATTGTAAGAAAAGTCAATTTCTTCATTACCCCAAAAAAACAACTCATCAAAAGTTATCTGATTATTAAAAATATCTTTACGACATGCAAAAGCTGCACCTATAAAATAGGATACATAATTAACTTCATTTTCCAACTCAGGATTAAAAAACAATTGATACTTTTTAAAAGGGATTTGTTTAATAACAAACAAACTTTCAGATGAGAATTTATTGTTATTAATATGAGCAGAAATATTAAAAGAAACAAGGCCTAACGTATTGTCTTTTTCAAACAGATCATAAATTAAATTAATAGAAGTATTCTCAGAAATAAGAACATCATCATCTAAGAAAATCAAATATTCCCCTTTTGCAAGTTGTGCCAATTTATTTCTTACATATGAAATTCCCATAGAAGTGGAATTTTTATAATATTGAATATCCTTAAATTCTAACAATACTTCATCATAACTAAGATCAGAACAATCATCTATTACTATTATCTCAAAATGTAGATTTCTAATATTTAACTTACTTAAAGACAATAAATTTCTTTTTAAATTTTCCGGTCTATTTCTAGTGGGGATTAAAAATGAAATTTCCAAAATAATTACCTATTATTAATTAATAATTTCTTATATTCATTAACTACATTATGAGTATAAAATTTCTTCATAAAAATTTCAGATTTTTTTACTTTTAACAACATATCTGATTTATTATTAAAAGCATATAAAATTGATTCACTTAAAGCTTTTGAATTACCTACTTCAACCAATTCACCAAAGTCACCATTTTGTATACTGTCAGCTGGTCCTATAGGGCAATTTGTAGTTATTACAGGGCAACCTGTGGCCAAAGCTTCAATTAATACATGGCCAGGGCCTTCCCATTTAGAAGACATAACAAACAAATCACTTGCATTCATAAATTTATATGGATTAGATTGAAAACCTAAAAATTCCACTTTAGATTCTAAATTAAAATCCTCTACCAAAGATTGCAATAATTCTTTTTGTTCCCCTGATCCAATTATTACCAGTCTAATAAAATCTAATGAACCAGCAGCTAATGCAAATGCATTAATCAAATTAGTAAAATCTTTCTGATTAGTTAATCTTCCAACAGCAGTTATCACAAAAATCCGTTCATTGTTATACCATTTGTGTTTAACTACTTCTTTACTCTTAGATATCAAATTCTTATCTAGTACTGCATTGGGAACAATTTGATATTGAATATTTTCTGATCGTTTATATTTTGCATCTAAATATTCCTTCATAGATTGTGTAGGAATGACATATGTTACATCATAAAGAAATTTTAAAAAAAATAAATTCAAATTAAAAATTATTTTAGATCTTGGTAATCCTTGAATTGAAAAAATAATTTTTGATTTCATATTAGCGATCAAAGATCCTATAATAGCTAATATAGGAACCAATCCTAAGATATATTTACTATTATTCTTTTTCATATAAAATATTAATGGGAAAATTGAAAAAATTACGGATAGTGTCATAGTTATTTTCCATGGAATATACTTGCTTTTAATAAATCTAAAAACATATCTAGGGATAAGATATACAATTTTAATTTCAGATTTGATTTTACTTCCAGCCCATTCATCACCCACAATAAGTAACCGAACATCAAATCCTTCAGTAATTAAACCATCGGCTATTTTTAACAAATTTATATCTGTTCCTGCAGTTCCCCATTGAGGCGATATTATTGATATGATTTTTTTCATTAAGATATTGCTTCGATTAAATCTATATATTTTTTTGTAACATTATTTGGTTTAAACATTTCTAAATGATTCTTAAGATCCCGATTATTTAAATTTGTATTATTTAAATTATTTATTAAATCAGTTACAAATTTTTGTTTATTTCGATTAGGGATCAAAGAGCCAAATTTACCATCTTTTAACATTTCAGAAACCCCACCTGGAGCATCATAAGCAATAACATACAATCCAAAAAACAATGCTTCAATAATGCTATTGCCCATACCTTCCCATTTGGCTGTACTTAAATATATATGTGATTTAGACAAATATTTATATGGATTACTTTTATAACCTAAAAAATAAATATTTTTTTCCAAATCTAATTCTTTTACTTTTGATTTGCATTCATCTAACAATGGACCGTCACCAATTATCATTAATTTGATATTAGTTTTATCAGGTAATAAATTAAAAATATTTATTAACTCAATAATGTTTCTCTCTTCAGCAATCCTAGAGACAGTTATTAAATATTTTGTTTTTTTATCAAATATAAAATCTTTTACTTTAGCTTCACTTTGATCAGTAATAGAATCACCTAAAACTGGATTGTATATAACTACGGAATTACTCAAATTTGTAATTTTATTCAAATCCATTTTAGTACCATAAGAATTGCAAACAATTTTATCAGCTCTTTTATATAATTTTTTAATTAAAAATTTAATTATAATTTTCTTTATTGTCGATATTTTTTTTAAATTTTCAAATACTGGAACTCGCTCACATATAATTGTTTTGTTTTTATATCCAGATATAAAACAAGCTAATAAAACAATTATATTGGCATAGAATTGTGAACAAATTATTAAGTCAGGCTTAGTATTCTTAATATATTTAACCAATGGAAGTAAACAAAATAACATTTTTGATTTTTCTAAAGACTTAATATTGTTTAAAGATCCAAATTCATCAATTTTTTGATGATAATTTGTCAGAAGTTCAACTTCATATCCGAAGTCAATTAATTTTTCTGTTAAGTTAATATTTGTAGTTTCTACTCCGCCGAAACTAAAATTAGGAATAAAATTTAGTATTTTTTTATTACTCATTTAGAATTTTCCAACTGAAAATAAAAATATTTATAAAGGTTTCCAAACAATATAAGTATATCCTTCCATAAGTAAACTACCAAAATTCAATCTTTTAAGCTTAATTATCTGAATTTTGCCTTCTTTTTCTAATTCACGAAGTCTTGGAAGATATCCTATAGGATATCCTCTTTTATGATGGAATTTTGCAGCCAAATAATCAAAAAGAATATCCTGATCATATAATTCATAGATAGGTTCATTATTAACAACAAGTTTAGGTTTCATTTCCAATATATAATCAATAAATTTCTCGTAATTTTCTCCAACTTGCTCTATACAACCTGATGTGAAAATCAAGCTATTTTCATCCAAATGTATATTGTGATCTGGATTTGTAATATCGAAGATTTTTCCTTCTGCGTTTAAATTGTAAAATTTTGCAATTTCATTCACTATATCAACTGATGGTTGAACAAAATCAAATCCATAAATTTTTTTATTCGGAAATTTTTTAGTTAGTTCAATTAAGTTATATGATGAGCCACAACCAATATCATAAATAGAATCAAAATCCGAAAAATATTTTTCAAATAGCCATTCTCGATATATATTAAAATATTCATGTTCAAAATTTTTTTCATTGGGTAAAATATATTCACCCATGAATCTCATTGGTTTATTTTTTCTTACCAGATTAAATTTTGGCATAAGAGTTTCTAGTTGATAGTTATTACTTTTTAATAAATTTAAATTTTCATCCCATCCATCATTCCATACATTTTTCCGTTCTGGAGTACCTATAATTTGTTTATCAGAATCAATTGCTTTTATTATTTCAACAATTAATTTCTCTCTCTCTAATCCACTATAAACTTTATATTCAGTATCAATATCATATAACTTTTCTTCACAAAATCTTTTTACTTCTGAAACATCAGTACCAAAAGAATCAGCTAATGTTTGTAAATCCACATTTTTTTTCTCTAAATTATTTGTCATAAGTTAACCTTTATAAACATTTTTGTTCTATGTATGAATGAATTTAATATTTTTTTATTAATCATTTAAAACTTATCAATAAATTATCAAATTAATATGAAGAACCTTCTCCTCCATCCACTGCTATGGATGCTCCATTTACTAATGAAGCATATTGTGAACATAGAAATGTCACAACATTTGCTACTTCTTCTGGGGTGCCTAATCTACCTATAGGAAGATTAGATTGAATAAATTCTTTATATTTTTCTGGGTTTATTTTTTTCATTTCATCCCACCCAGTATTAGGAATATAAATAGCTCCAGGAGCAACAGAATTAAAAGTAATTCCCTTAGAAGCATACAAATGATTTTTCGCCAAATTTTTCATTAAAACCGTTTGAGACATTTTCGCCACATTAAACCATGGCCTCCCTCCTGCTTGCTTAGCTAAAGAAGAAGTAATAGTAATTACTCTTCCCCATTTATTTAACAACATAGAAGGTAAAAACATTTTTATCAAATCTTTAGCAACAATAAAATTTTTATGATAAACCTGATCCCAAACCTCATCATTAGTAGTGATCATATCTTCATCACCCCATCTACCACCACCACCAACATTATTAATTAATATATCAATGGATCCAAATTCTGATTTGATTCTTTCTCCCAAATCTTGGGTAGAAGATTGCAAAACATCAATCTGAAATCCTTTAACAATATTCTTTGTATTTAAATTATTAGAATATTTAGTTAAATCGTTAATAGTTTGATCAACATTTTTCTGAGTTCTTCCAAAAAATATAACATCGCAATGATAATTTAACAGAGATTTGACAATAGATTTCCCTATTCCATGGGATCCGCCGGTAACTAATGCTTTTTTATTTGATAAGTCTATATCCAAATTCTACCTCAATTAAATTAAATTATTCCTTTTTTAATGATGTATTTCATACTAATCCTTTATGCGAAAAATAAAAATATTTATAAAGGTTTCCAAACAATATAATTATAACCCTCATGAAGCAAGCTTCCAAAATTTAATCTTTTATGCTTAATTATCTGAATTTTGCCTTCTTTTTCTAATTCACGAAGTCTTGGAAGATA
>CAZMBU010000026.1:6098-8448 GCA_964564565.1 uncultured Dehalococcoidia bacterium
ATGTTTGTAAATCCACATTTTTTTTCTCTAAATTATTTGTCATAAGTTAACCTTTGTAAAAATTTTTGTTCTAAGTAGGAATATAATTTAATATGTTTTATTATTTATTGTCACATGAATCATCTAACAAATTAGATATTTGAAACCAATATAATTTAAGTTACTCGCCGAAAACAAAATAAGATACTCTGGAAGAATATCTATATCTTTTGAGCTTTATATTATTAAGCCCAATCTTTTCCATTAATGCTATAGTTTCTCCAGGGGAATCCGGATCATTTAATTCATCAAATCCTAAAACACTGCCACGTGTAAGTCTGGGTATAATTGTTTCTAATACTTTCGCCGTTGGTTTATATACATCAAAATCAAAATATGCTAGCGAAATAATTGTTTCTGGATTAGCCTCTAAATAATCCTGAACTGTAATATTTGCATCACCTTTAATAATAGAAAATTTTTTTATATGAGATAAGGGATTATCTTGTTCGTGACATTCCATGATTTCATTGAGGTAATTTTCGTAATTCGGAGAAACTGTTACATTTCCTGGATTCATCAGGTTAGACTCACCATCTTCTGGAGTAATTTCAACAAAACCCTCAAACGTATCAAAGCCAATTATTTTCCTATGTCTATTATAAGGTTCGTAAATTCCTCTAAAAGAAGAAAACAAAGACATATTCTGCCCCCAACGAGTTCCTAAATCAAACACTACACCCTGTACATCAATTATCTTTTGATATATATAATTCATAAACAAAATTCTCGAAAGATTTTTTGAATTTAAAAATAAACCTAAATTAGATAAAATCTCAGGTTTGGGGATTTTACATTCTTCAAGTAAATTCGCCAATTTTAACCGTGCATCTTGCTCTTGATTATTAGAAAATTCTTTATCACCTTCTTTTATACTCATTCCTAAAAACTCCTGATATAACTTGGGATAGGATCTTCATCACCGTATGCTAATACCCAAGCCCAAAATCTTATCCTCCCTTCTATTAAATTATATTGTAAATCATTTATTTTAATTAATCTAATGGGTTTAATGTCTTTATTTTCAGATATAACTTCTGATAATTGAATAGGACTTGGTACGTACTCTAATTTATTTAATTTAGCATCATTAAGGGTTAAATAAGTTTTTCTGTTATTTTGTCCTTCATTAATAACATTTATCAATTTAGGTTTTATATAATTTATTGGAGTAACATTATCATTTATATACTTAAAATCATCTTGATCAATTTTGAAATCAGACTCATAAATTTCCTGGAAATGCTCAAACGTTGAAAATTTTGGTATAGGTAAAATATTTTTTTTATTTACAATCCAATTTAAGGCTATTTGAGCCAGAGATTTTCCATATTTCTTAGATAATTTAATTATATATTTTTTTATATTTCCATCTGCTATATATCCTTGATCCAATGGAGAATATCCAATAATCAAAATATTATTTTCTAAACAAAAATTATATATATCTGGTTCTATAGATCGATCAAATAAGTTATATTCAATTTGAAATGTGTCAATTTTTATTAATTTATGTATAGATTTCAACTCTGCCAATGTCAAATTTCCAAAGCCTATATATCTTATTTTGCCATTAGTTTTTAATAAATTTAATGCTTCAATTGTCTCTTCAATTGGAACTGATGGATTAGGCCAATGTAATTGATAAATATCTAAATAATCTGTATTCAATCTTTTTAACGAACTATCTAAAGATTTTAATACCCTAGAGTAAGAATTATTATGAGGTGCAAATTTACTAGATAAAATTACTTTATCTCTAATCCCTTTAATCGCCGATCCAATTACACGCTCAGAATTACCATTATCATAGTCTTCTGCTGTATCAATGAAATTTAATCCATTTAAAGCGGCATGTTTTATCAATCTCTGATTTGAATCATTCCATTTGTATGCACCTATGCCTTGCCCTATTTTAGGGAAGTTTAACATTTAAATTATCCTAAGAATTTTTTCAGTTAAAGATTTAAAATCAATTTTTGCTTCTTTATGAAACCAATCTCTCGATCCATATTCCAATAATTGCTTATTTTCAAATCCTATAAAATTTAGTCTAACATTTAAATTGTTTTCTGCAGCAATGTCGTTAAATATACTTCCCAAACCTCCGGATTTACTATGTTCCTCAATGACTATAACATTATCTGTATTTTCTAATATTTTTATAACATCTAAAGGAAAAGGCTTTAATTTGATAATATCTATTAAACCAATATTCATGATATTTTTTGTAGCTTCCATAACATTACTAACCATTGTACCGGTGGATAATATAGTTGTTTTTTGAATGGGTTTGATAATTTTAAAGGAT
>CAZMBU010000027.1:0-8376 GCA_964564565.1 uncultured Dehalococcoidia bacterium
TATTCTAGCTGTTCTTGGTGAATCAACTACAGTCAGAGCAAAAATTACATTTTCTATTCTTGGTCCTAGTATAGCCATTAAAACAATCGCTAATAAAATTCCGGGGATAGCCATAATACCATCCATAAATCTCATGATGATATCATCAACTTTTGAAAAATAACCTGCAACAATTCCAATAAATGATCCGACAATTGCTGCAATTATAGCTACAGCTAATCCAACAAAAAGTGAAACTCTGGAACCATATACCACAATAGAGAATATATCTCTGCCAAGAGGTCCGGATCCGAAAAGAAATAATTTTCCATCTTCGGCTCTGCCAGGAGGCAGTAATCGATTTAATGGATCAAAAATAAATGGGTCTTCTAATATTCCTAATTTTATTAATAAAGGTGCAAGTAGAGCGATAATTGCAACTATCATTACGAAAATTAAACCTATAAGCATATTTGGATTTCTCCATAATGCATTTCCCATAGCTATATACCAGGGAATTTTAGGTCGTAACCCCTGAAATTGAATATCTTGTGCTTCTGTTTTTGTGCTCATTATGAATCGTACCTTATCCTTGGATCTACAAATACATACATAATATCAATGACTAAATTAACCATTACATAAATCAAAGCAACAATAAGAATAGTACTTTGAATAATCTGAAAATCTCTTTGTGCAATTGATTCTGTAATTAACCTTCCCATTCCTGGTATGGCAAAAACTGTTTCTGTGATCACAACGCCACTTATAAATCCGGCTATACTGAATCCAATAACTGTAATTACTGGATTTGCTGCATTTCTAAATGCATGTCTTAACAATACAATTGTTTCCCCTAATCCTTTTGCTCTTGCTGTTCTAACATAATCTTCTTTAAGAACTTCAAGCATAGTAGCTCTTGTCATTCTTGTTATCAGAGCTGATCCAGCAAATCCTAAAACAAAAGAGGGAAGAAGTAAATGATAAATATATTGTGAAAAACTTTCTGACATATACACATAACCACCCGGAGGGAACCATGGCAATTTCACAGCAAAAAGAATGATCATAACATACCCTAATGCAAAGTAAGGGACAGCATAACCAGTTAAAGCTAATATCATAACAATACGATCAAATATTGAATTCATTTTCCACGCAGCTAAAACACCTGCCGGTATAGAAACTATAATAGATATTGACAGACTAATTAATGCTAGAGACAAAGTAGGTTCTACTCTGTCCAGAATTAATTGTGAAACTTTATGTCCAGAAAATATTGACTCACCAAAATCACCAGTTGCAACACCAGATACGAAATTCCAAAATTGTACCGGGATAGGATCTAAAAGACCCATAGCTTCTCGCATTGCTTCAACCTGCTCATAATCTGCATCTTCACCAGCCATAATAGCCGCAGGATCTCCAGGAGCGAGATGAATAATTGAAAATACCACTACTCCAACGATTGCCATTGTGGGTAAAGCTGCAAGTAATCTTTTTATTATATATCTTTGCATATTTATCTCTGAAAATTAGTAGTCTAAATATTATATATGTATAACATAAATAATCAACGTTTTTTTATATAAAAAAGCCGCCGATTTTAACTCATCGGCGGCTTTTTACTTTTGACCTATATTAAATATCTATTCGATATTTCTTATTTGTCCATCCATGTATTTGTTAAACGAGTTGAAATCGCATAATCATGAGGGCCTTTAGTTGAAGCTCTCCATACATGGTATGTATTACTCTGACCTGGTGAAATATGAGTTACCTGATCATAGTAAGATTCCTGCACAGCATCAAGAACTTTCTTTCTGCCGGCATCAGTTGTTTCTTTAGTATACTGAGCCTGTAAGTCAATAATAGTCTGGTTTGTATGCCATCCATATGTCTTAGGGCTTAAGTACCAGTTCATAACTGGGTTGTTACTTGGAACACCACAACAACCAGTGTGGAATATATCCCAAGCATCTTTATTCTGTCTAATTGTAACAGCAGTTGCCCAGTCAGTCATTGTCATATTGATTTTAAAACCAATTTCCCTGATCCTTGCAATGTTTATCAAAGATCGGTCTCTGTGTGACTGATAGGAAGTGTTACTTACCATTTCAATTGTATCAGCTGCTAGATCCCATCCGGATTCAGCAACGAATTTATCTCTGTACTCTTGAGCAAGAGTTAAATTCTTCTGATTATAAAGTTTTGCATTAGCATCACTTTCTCCAGGGGTACCACATAAGAAAATAGCTGCACATACAGACCATAATTCTTTTGGTCCATGAACTGCCATTAATTTTTCAGCATCTTGTGCTGCCTGTATGGATCTTCTAGCATTAAGATATTTGAAAGGGGATTTAGTGTGATTTAACAAAAGAATTGGAGTGCCAGGAGCTGCAACTAACATTTTCATGTTAGGATCAGCTGCTAAGTCTGGATACTGTTCAGATGCTCCTGATGTAGCATAGTCAATTTTACCTGTTTTTAAACCAGCAAGTAATGTGGTTTTATCAGGAACTTCAACTATGTTAACGCCGTCAACCCATACGGATTCACCTTCAGGAACGTTACCTACCCAACCCTGATGTGGCTCATATTCAAATCTGTATCCAGGTACCCATTTCTTAAGTACGTATGGACCAGAGGAAATATAAGTACTTCCATCATAGCCATCCTGTGCCATTCTTGAATGCGCATCTGTACCTTTCGCTACAGCTGCTTTCACTATAAATGGAGCTTCAGAGAATCCCATTGATAATGCAGGATATGGTTCTTTAAGATTTAATGTAAATGTACTAGCATCTACTACCGTTAAACTCTTGTCAGAGAAATTACCTTCTACAGATCTCTTAAACATCTGTATTCCGGCTGTAATTCTGTCAGCCCATCTAAACGCTGATTGCTGTACATCTGTAGCAGTTACTTTTGATCCGTCATGGAACTTCATTCCATCACGAAGTTTAAAAGTCCATGTAAGACCATCTGATGATTGCTCCCATGAAGTAAAACCATTGTTCTGGTATTGATACTTAGTATCTAACCTTTGCAGGCTATCGTATACCATCTGTGAACTTCTCCAAGTAACAGTCGCTGTAGTCCATACTGGATCAATAGCTTTCACTGGAGCTTCTAATGCCCAGATTAAAGTACCACCTTTCTTTTCTCCAGTGGTTTCGTTTGGTTTTTTTTGTGCACCAGGAGTAGGGGCAATTGGCTGTGTCGGAGCTTGGCTTACCGCACCAGCACCAACTGTTGGTTTAACAGGTTGTACTTGCGCTTTCTTCTCGTATGTAGCTGCAGCAGCTGCTTTCGGAGCCGCAGGCGCTTGAGGCGCTGCTGGCGCTGAAGTTGCTGTTTCACTAGAACATGCAAAAACAAATGCAAAAACAAGAACTAAAGGTAAAAGTTTGAAATATTTCATTCGAACCTCCTAACTAATTGGTCTCAGAATAGACTTCCTAGACCTTGTTTTTAAAATTATTATTAAAATTCAAATAAAAAGAAAAGTAGGAAATCCCTCCGGGACTCCCACGGTTCAAAAAATTTGTAGGTATTAATTTACAAGTATTAGGATATATTGTCAACTTATATTCTATTTTTTTAGGACTTTATAAGTTATTTTAGACAATAGTGGATAAATAGAGCCTAAATTAAGTTTTTTTTTTATTTTCAAACACTTAATTACATGAATTCTCGTTCTGTTTATACATTCTAAATAATATAATATCCCCTTCATCCTCATCTGAATGCAACCCAATAACATACAAATTATCATTCATCATTTTCATATCAGTAAATATCTCATTTTTACCTGCATTAAATTTATATACTCCCTGATTTCCAAAAGATAAATCTAAATTCGCTTTGTTGTCTATCATTATTAAAGCAGCATCCTCATTTTTTGTATTTTTAATTGTGCCGGCTAAAAGAATCTGATTACTATTGATAATATAAATACTCGTTGATATTGAATCTGAATCGAATTCTGAGAAAATTTTTGTACCATTTTTTCCAAAATTCTTATCAATTATTCCTTGAAGATTAAATTTAGTTACCAAAATATTGAAAGTCTCTAAATTGTCGATAAAACCAGATGCATAAACATCGTTGCCATTAATATCTAAGTCATATATAAGCCCTGGAGGACTAAATTTCCATACTTTTAATCCGTTATCTCCAAATGAAGTATCTAAACTCCCGTCTGATTTTATTTTTGCAAAAGCAACTTTGGGAGTAGCTCCAGAATTACTGGAACCACCAATAATAATATCTCCTTCGTCAGTTTTTTCTGCTGTATAAGCGACATCGTCGCTCATACCAAAATCAATCCAAACTCTTCCTATGTTGTTAAATGAATAATCTAAATTACCATCATAATCATATCTCGCAACAGCAAAATCATCATCTGTCCCATTACTAGCTCTACCGATTGCATAAAAAGTTTTCTCATCATTTGGGATTAATTTATTAATAGCATCATCTCTGTAACCAAAATCAGTAATAACTTTTCCTTCTCCCCCAAATGATTTGTCCAGCATGCCATTATCATTAAATTTTGCAAGAGAATAATCAAATAACACTGTCCCAATATCTACTCCATGATTAGACCTTCCGCCAATTATTATTTTATTATCATTAGTTAAAAGTACTTGATTCCCTTCATCTATACCTGCGTCAATATCAAACATCATATGACCATTATCGCTAAATGAATTGTCTAATCTCCCATCTGGTTTAAATTTTAAAAACAAATAATCTGTAGGATCATGCATTTTACTAGTGGTACCAGTAACATATATTTCACAATTCTGGTTTACTTCTAATGATTGTGGTACTTCATAAAAGCCAAAATCAAATATTCCAAAACTTGAATTATACACTCGGTAATCAAAAATTTTATTGCCATCTGGCAACTGGCATCCTAAGCATATTGAAAATATTAGAATTACCCCTAAAATAGTTTTTATCATATAAATCTCTTGTTACAATCTTTCTTATAGAAAATAATAATTAAATAAAATTATGGTTAAATTATTAAATATAGTAGATACAACAAATATTCTAGCAAGAACTACATTGTCATTCATATTATCTGCAATACTTAGTTTTATTATTTTTCCAATTAGTTTTATAGTTTTGTTAGGAATCTTTGGTTTAAATACAATAAATTTCGAATATATTACACCATTGCTAATTGGTTCCTGTGCGTTTTTTGGAAATTTCTTTTCATGGATGAAAAGTGATTATAAGCTTATAAATTACAAATGGCTAATAGGATTAATAATTATATCAATTTTATCATCTTATTTTGGAAGCGTAAAAGGGATGAACGCAGAAAGATCTATTCTGCCTTTTGGTGTCCCTGAATTAAGAGATACATTTATTTGGTGTACATTGCTAACGAGTCTTTGGAGTGCTTTATATTGGACTACAATGAAAATGCTAAATAAAACAGTCAGATTATAACTGTCTTAATCTTGGGTCTAGTTTATCTCTTAGCCAGTCACCCAAAAAGTTTAGTGACATAACAACCAAGAAAATAGCAAATCCAGGGAAAAATGATCCCCACCATGATGAACTTAAATATTCTTTTTCTTCTGAAACCATTAATCCCCAAGCCGGGGTTGGTGCAGGAATTCCAGCTCCCACAAAACTTAAAGTTGCTTCAGTTAATATTAACTGCCCAACTCTTAAGGTAGCCACAACAATAATTGTGTTAAACACGTTTGGCAATATATGTTTTACTATAATTCTTGTTGTTGATGCCCCTGCAACTTTTGCCAGTGCAACATAATCTCTTGTTTTAAGTGACAATACTTCTGCTCTTACATATCTTACAAAACTTGCCCATGTAAATAACGCCAACAAAATCATAACAGTTTTAACACTGGGCCCTAATACAATTGCAGCAATTAAAGCAAGTAATACAAATGGCAACGCTAGCCAGACATCAACAAGTCTCATAAGGAATTCATCAATAAAACCACCGGCATAACCTGCAATTAATCCTAAAGAGGATCCTACTAAAACTCCGCTAGCCAAAGAAATAATCACCACGAAAAGGGAAATCCGAGCTCCATGAATAATTCTACTAAAAACATCACGTCCAACATGATCTGCCCCTAAAAATCTACCTTCTGCTCCATTTTCCATCCATGATGGTGGAGCATTTCTGAGTTTTAAAGTTTGAGCAGTTGGTGATTCAGGTGCCAGTAGCGGAGCAAATATTCCTGTAAAAAGTAAAATAGATAATACTGCTACCGGAATAATCGGCCATTTTCTAAAAGCATTCCATATTTTGATAGGATGAATTTTATTTAATACTGATATTGATTGATTCATTTAATCATACCTTATTCTTGGATCTGCAAATCCATACAGAACATCGGCCAAAAATGCAAAAAACAAATAAGCAGCCGAGAAAAATAATACAGTACCTGTTAATAACGCAAAATCATTATTAACAACAGCTTGTATTGCAAGCCTTCCAATGCCTGGCCAAGAAAATACCAATTCTACTACTGTAGCACCAGTTATAAAGCCAGCTAAGAACAAAGCAGAATAAGTAATAGGGGGAATAAGAGCGTTCCTAAATGCATGTTTCCATATAACTCTATTTGTACTAACACCTTTTGCCCTGGCTAATTTAACAAATTCCGAATCCATTATTTCTAACATGGCAGAGCGAGTTAATCTTGTATAAGTGGCTGATCCACCCCATCCTAAAGTTATTGTAGGTAAAACAAAGTGCTTCGTTCTTTCCCAAAAACTGTCTGTAGATTCTCCCATGCCAAACGCTGGTAACCAATCGAATTGTACTGCAAAAATTAATATAGCGACTATAGCTATCCAAAACGTTGGTAAAGCTTGACCAAAAAGAGAAAATCCTCTGGCTAAATAATCGACAATGCCTCCACGTTTAATTGAAGATATTATTCCTAATGGAACTCCTGTTAATATAGCAAACAGCCATGCAGTTCCAGCCAAATATGCTGTAGCGGGAAGTTTTTCCCATATCATAGTAGACACAGGGGTTCTGTCGAGCAAACTTTTTCCTAAATCTCCTTGCAGAGCATTCCATATCCAAACAAAATATTGAACTATAAGTGGTTTATCTAATCCTAAATATTGTCTCAAATATTCTTTTTGTTCAGGGGGCATTCCATAACCACCAGCTTGAGCATAAAGTAATAAAGGATCTCCAATTAATCTAGACATACAAAAAACAATAATTGTTGCAGCAAACATTGAAAATATTGCGAAATATAGTCTTCTTAATAAAAAATTTGTCACTAGGTACTACGGTTTAAGAATTAATATATAAGTAGTTAGTTTATAGAAAATATTTTGAGAGTCAATATATTATTACAAAAAAAAAGAAAGGGAATCAGTAAAGATTCCCTTTCTTTAATTTTAACTATTAAGGTTTAAAGTTTTATTTTAATTTCATGTTTGCGAATGTAGCAGTTCCAAATGGAGTAGGCTCCATTACCCAGCCGCTTATAACATTAGGATTATAAGTAGTTAACTGTGGAAGAGCGACAACGCCAGGCTGTAATGCCCAGTAATGTACATGTTCTATAAATTGATCAGCTAAATCTAATCTTTTAGCTAGATCTGGTTCTTTAGCAGCTCTTTTATAAAGATCAGCTATTGTAGGTGTTTCAAAACATACACAATAACCACCTCTAGTTAAACTACTGTTAACCAATCCTTTTGGTTTGTCATGAGGATAAACTGACTGTCCGTCATCATCTGAATATAGAATTGGAACAGTACTTGTTCTTCCTACCAAACCAGGTCTGTGAACTGCGTAAGGATATTTCAACACAGGAGTTTTAAGTCCAATTGCTTCCATATATCCACCAACAGCATCAGCTATTTCTTCACCTAATCCACCATTGCTTCCGCTAGGTACGAAAATAGGTAATTCAAAGAAATAGTTACCTTTCTTTTTATAACCAGCTTTTTCCAAGCTAGCTACTGATCCGCCTGGATCATAAGCTATATTCCATTCTGGTCTATTATACTCATTTTTAGGAGAGATAAATGCAACATAGTTTGGAGTACCAAGACCACCAAGTAACTCTGAGTTAATTGTATCTCGGTCTAAAGATGTAGCAACAGCCCATCTAACCAACCTTGCTTGTTCCATGTCATCCATTCCTTCAGGGTTATTACCATCATCAGGGCTGAATGGGTTACCAATCCAAGGAATTTCTCTTGCATAAACACCGCTACCAGCTATATCTAGCTTGGCACCAGTTCCTGCATGAACAGATTCCCACATATTTCCAGAAAAGTAAAAACTGAATTGGTTTGCATTACCAGCAGTGGTAGTTTCAAAACCAGCTGCTTTCATTTCTGGTACGCTTTTAAGAGCTAACTCTG
>CAZMBU010000028.1:0-8360 GCA_964564565.1 uncultured Dehalococcoidia bacterium
CGTATTTTAGGCCCAATATTTAGATATGAAAAAATTATTGATAAAAATCTTTTAAAATTTAAAAAAAATGTTCCAGTTTTAGATGATGCTCAAATTAAAAAAGAAATGTGGGAGAACTACGGAAAAACTTTTATTGAATATATATACTTCTTTTCCAATATTAAGTCCCATATCCTTAGCTGTTTCAGCCCATTTTGATCCTGATAATACAACTAATATTAATTCTGGATCTACACTTAATACTGCATCGCATATTGCCTTAGCTGTTTCATCATTTACTAATGCTTGGTTATATAAAGCTCCATGAGGTTTAACGTGTTGTAGTTTTTTATTTGGCACAAAAGCTGTAATAGCTCCTATCTGGTAAATTACATCATTTTTAATTTCATTGTAGTCAGAATTTATAAATCTTCTACCAAAACCTACCAGGTCTGGAAAACTGGGATGTGCACCAATTTCTACATTATGCTCTATTGCAAGATCTACAGTAGTTTTCATCCAGTTGGGATCTCCTGAATGAAATCCACAGGCTATATTTGCTGATGTAATATATTTTATAACTTCTTCATCCATTCCTAATTTGTGCATTCCAAAGCTTTCCCCCATATCACAATTGAAATCAATTTTTTTATTCATATTATCTCCGATGTATTGAATGGTTGAATTTTCAAATTAAAACTATTAGACTCTTCTGAGAATTGTATTCAATTATTGTACAATTTTTCAATTTAATAGTTCTATATATAAATATATTAATTAGGAGGTAAGTTATTAGTACAGAAATGTTGAGTAAAGCTGTTGATTTAACAATTTTTGGAATTGCAATTTCATTTTTGTTATTAACTATTCTTATTTTTTTTATTGTAATTATTAAATATTTTGATAAAAAATTAGGTAATAATCAAAATAAAAAACAAGATTCAAATTATGATAAAGTTTTAGCAGCCTCAGTAGCTGTGAGTTTGGTTGAATCTGAATTAGAACATTATAAATCGGCTTAAATATGGAGTAATTGTGGATATATTTATAGATTGGATCAAAACAACAGGAATATATAATTTGTCCTGGGAAAATCTAGTCATGTTTGCAGTAGCTTTCTTTTTTATGTATTTAGCTATAAAGAAAAATATGGAATCTTATGAATTACTTCCAATTGGACTTGGAGTCATTATTGCCAATCTTCCTTTAGCAGGAATGGATGTATTTGATGCAACATCTGGAATTCATCAATCCTCAGGAATATTTGGAGTTATCTTTTACTATACTCTTTCTTTTTGGAATATTTTGCCACCTATAATATTTTTAGGTCTGGGGGCTATTACAGATTTTACTCCTTTGATTAATAATCCTAAAACTTTACTTTTAGGCGCTGCAGCTCAAATTGGTATCTTTGTTTCTTTTTGGGGAGCATCTCTTACAGGATATTTCACTCTTAAAGAAGCAGCTTCAATTTTAACTTCTAGTTTGGCACCAGATTTGCTTGGAATCACAGCTGTTATAGCTTATTCGTATATGGCAGCGGTAGCATTTATCCAACCCCCAATAATGAAATTACTTACAACGAAATCAGAAAGAAATATTATTATGAAAGAATCTGGACCAGTAAATAATAAACTTAAAATATTATTTCCAAATATAGCTATGTTTTTAATAATTTTAATTGTTCCAAGGTCAGCACCATTAATTTCGATGTTTATGATTGGTAATATTTTAAAAGAAAGTAAAGTTGTGCCAAGATTAGTAGATGCGGCTAGTAATGAATTGATTAATTTATCAACAATATTTTTAATGATAACTATTGGAACACAATTAAATGGACCTAAGGTAATTAATGTTGAAACATTATTAATATTAGGTTTGGGATTAGTAGCATTTGCAGTTGGTTCTGCCTCGGGAATTATTCTTGCAAAAATAATGAATTTATTCTTAAAACAAAAAATCAATCCTTTGATAGGTTCTGCTGGTGTTTCTGCTGTACCTATGGCAGCCAGAATATCTCATCATATGGGGCAAGAAGAAAATCCGAATAATTATTTGTTATCACACGCTATGGGACCAAATGTTGCAGGTGTTATCGGTTCAGCTGTTATAGCTGGTTTATTTTTAGCTTTAATTAATTAGGTGAAATTTGAAAAAAGAAGTTATCGTAAATATTGATGGGAAAGAATTTATAGTTAAATTATTTGTAGATACTGATTTGAATATTGATTCAGTAGTTGTTGATGGTGAGATAGTAGAATTTGATGACATAAAGAACATTAATGTTCAAGGAAGTAGTCAAAATATAGATGCTAAACTTAAGCCTGACTCTGATCAATTTAATAAAAATGACTCCAATTCAAATTCGCATCAAATAATTACACCAATGGCTGGTGTGATTTTGAAAATTTTAAAAAATAAAGGTGATACGGTATCAAAAGGTGATGATTTATTTGTAGTGGAATCTATGAAAATGGAACAAATTATTAAATCAGACTATGATGGTATAGTAGATGCAGTGAATGTGGATGCTAATGAACAAGTATCTGCAGGGAAAATTTTGATGACTATTGTTTAAAAGGTAGTGTTATGAAAATAGAAGCATTAGAGACTTTATTAGTAGATAGATATTTGTATGTGAAGATTTACACCGATACTGGTTTGATAGGCATTGGAGAATCGGGTGCTTGGGGATTTTTAGAGTCATCTGAAGCCGCCATTCATACTTTTGGCGAATATTTGATAGGAGAAGATCCTTTGTTAATTGAACATCATTGGCAATATATGTATAGAGCATTTCATTTTCGTGGTTCTGCAATTATGGGAGCTATCAGTGCAATAGATATTGCTCTTTGGGATATAGCTGGTCAATTTCATCAGGTTCCCATATATGCTCTTTTAGGAGGAAAAGTAAGAGATAAAATTAGAGCTTATTTTCATGTCTTAGGTGATACGAAAGAAAAACTTATAGAAGGTGTGAAAATGGCAAAAAAGGACGGCTTCACTGCAGTTGGTCATTTAACTCCGTTTTTAGATGAAGATAGATCGGTTCCTTATTTTAAAACCCATGTGGATAAAATGACAGATGCAATTAATACTGTAGCAATGTATAGAGAAGTAGCAGGAAAAGATGTAGACCTCTGTATAGAAATTCATAGAAGGTTAACGCCCGCTGAAGCTGTTGTTTTGGGAAAAGGGATAGAAGAATTTTACCCGTATTTTATTGAAGACCCAATTTTACCTGAGAATTACGATAGCATGGCCTACGTTGCGTCAAAAATTGATATTCCAATTGCAACTGGAGAAAGATTTTTATCAATTCATGAGTTCGAAATGTTGTTAACCAGAGATGCTGTTCAATATGTAAGACCAGATGTTTGTATGGCAGGTGGGATATCTCATACAAAAAAAATTGCATCTTTAGCTGAATCAAGATATGTTAATGTTGTTCCTCACAATCCTTTAAGCCCAGTAAGTACTGCAGCATGTGTACAATTGGCTGCATGTATACCAAATTTCGGATTACAGGAATTACCTCATGATGAAAACATTAGTCCTAAAAAAGATATAGTAGATTCTCCTTTGAAAGTTGAAAATGGGTTTATATTATTACCAGATACCCCTGGGTTAGGAATAAAATTGAAAGATGGTATTGAAGATATGTATCCACCAAATCCAAGAAAAATAGAAACGCGATTAGGTACAGACGGATCTATTGTGGATCAGTAATTTGAGATATTGTTTCCCATTCTGATTCTATAAGTTTGATTTTTTTTGCTGTTTCATTCAAATCTGTGTTTATTTTCATGAAATCAGCATCTGACTCTTTAGTTTTGTCTATTAAAACTTTTTGATGTTTGTGTAATTCATCAAGACTTTTTTCAAGGTTTTTAAGTTTTTGTGTTTTTTGTTGCTTTATTAATCTTAATTCTGCCTTTGATTTTCTTTGTTCTTTTTTATAATTAATTTTTTTAGTTTTAATTTCAGAGTCTTTGTTAATTAACTGATTATTTGATTTGTTAAGAAAGTAATCATAATTACCATAATATCGATTGATTTCATTATTGTTCACATGAATAATATGCGCGTCTAAATTCCGTATAAATGTTATATCGTGACTTACTATACATATAGTCCCTTCGTAATCTTTAAGTAATTTTTCTAATCCTGCACGCCCATCTATATCGAGATGTGTGGTTGGTTCATCTAAAATTAAATAATTTGGAGGGTTGGAAAACATTTTTGCAAAAGAAAGACGTATTTTTTCTCCCCCACTCAATACTTTTGTTTTTTTGTATATACTATCTTTTGAAAAACCAAAATCCCCGAGTATTTTTCTAACATCATTGTCATTCAAATCATTATCTTTTGACAGTGTTTCAAATACGCTTAAATCAGGATTTAATGTTTCTCCAAATTCTTGTGACTGATACCCAATGATTACATTATGACCAACTTTGATATCACCTCTTTGTAATTTTAATTTTCCTGCCAAAATTTTTAATAATGTTGTTTTTCCAGCACCATTTGCTCCTATAAACGCAAATTTTTCATTTCTGTCTATATTTAAATCAACGCTTTTTAATATAATTTCTTTTTCAGTGTATCCAAAATCACCTGTAGAAATACTAATCACATTTTTTCCTGATGCAGGAGGAGTAGGTATACGGATATTAGTTGATGCTTTATTGATTTTTACATCTAATTCTTCCATTTTATCTAACATTTTTATTCTACTTTGTACTAGTGAAGCTTTTTTACTGTTTGCTCTAAATTTATCTATGAAATTTTGTATTTCATTTCTTTTTTTTGATAAGTTTTTTTCTTTATTTAATTCATGTTCTAATCTTTTGTTTTTTTCATTAATATAGTACTCGTAATTTCCTTCATATTTGATTGCATTTCCATTTGAAATTTCTATAGTTTTTGATGTTAATGAATTTAAAAGATATCTATCATGAGATATCATCAGCATTGTGCCATTAAAATTTTCAAGATATTTTTTTAACCATTCAATGGCTGGAAGATCTAAATAGTTTGATGGCTCATCTAATAATAATATTTTCGGATTTGAAATTAATAATCTTGCCAATTCTGCCCTCATTTTCCATCCCCCACTAAAATTTTCAAAAGGCTCAACGTATTGATTTTCTTTAAATCCCAGGCCAGATAAAGCAGTTTTTGCTTTGTGCGTCATTTCATAACCATCTAATAGGGCATAATTTTCATGCAGATCATCTAATTTATTTAATAAAAGTGTATTTTTTGACTCTTTTTGTATCTGATTATTTATATTTTTGATTTCATTTTTAATTTTAGTTAAATTTGGATTGGAATTTTCTGTGTATTCTATTAAAGATTCTTTTTTATATGTCAGCTTTACATTTTGATGCATGTAACTCATAGTTATTTTTTTTGGCGTATTTATATATCCTTCATCAGGTCTGATTTCACCACTAATGAGATTGAAAAAAGTTGATTTGCCTTGCCCGTTGGGACCAACTATGCCAATTTTTTCATATTCATTAATTTGAATATCTATTCTATTTAATACATCTTGTGTACCAAAATATTTACTTACATTACTAAGATTGATCATTTTAATTAATTATTAAAATTATAAAAATAAGTGTTATTTTACTTCGAATATTAATAATTTTCATTTAATATATAGTTGTTAGTTTTAGATATTATATTTAATATTTGATTTTCAAAATAAAGAGGAATTTATGAATAAAATTGAAAAAATTAATTACAGACCATATTTTGCAGAAATAATAGGAACATATTTTCTAGTTTTTTTTGGAACAGCTGCTGTAACTATAGCTGTTTTACTTGGTGTTCTCTCTGGCATATTGCAAGTTGGTATATTATGGGGAATAGGATTAACATTAGGTATATTTGCAGCTGCACCTCATTCGGGTGCCCATTTAAACCCAGCTATCACTATAGCAATGTATATTTTTAATAAAGATTTAAGTTATTTAAAAGTTATAGGTTATATTTGTTCACAAATGATAGGCGCTATTTTAGCAGGATTAAGTGTACTGATTATTTTTTCACCTTTTATAACTAGATTTGAAATTCTTAACAAAATTACAAGAGGTGAACCCGGAAGTGAATTAACAGCAATGTTATTTGGAGAATATTTTCCTAATCCTGATGTTATCCCTCATGAAAATGCTATAGATTTAATGTCTACATTCTCTGCTTTAGGAATAGAAGCATTTGGAACAGCAGTCTTAGCTTTTGTTATTTTTATGTGTACAGACCCAAAGGGGATGATTTCTAAAACCAATTTTTTGGCACCTATTTTAATAGGATTAACACTTACACTTTTAATTACTTTGTTTGGAGCTTTAACCCAAGCTGGATGGAATCCTGCAAGAGATTTTGGACCAAGGTTAGTAGCATATTTTGCTGGATGGGATTCTATCGCAATCCCAGGTCCTAATGGAGGTTTTTGGATTTATATTTTGGGTCCAATAATAGGTGCTCCAATAGGCGGCTTGATATATCAGAAGATCTTAAAGAATTAATCTTTATATTTTTCATTGGATGAAGTAACAAAAATTGCAATTCTAGTCTTTCTACGATATGAATAGAAAGCTTTACAAATAAAGCAATGGACATTAATGTGCTAAATGCAAGTAGTGTTCCTACTATGAAAGGTAAATAAAAATTTTTACCAGCCCATATAGTTTTTAATGGTTTTTTAATAACTTGATTAAAGATATTTATTTGTATGTCTGTAATAATTCTTTGAATTTTTTTGCCCCTTTGTTAACATGCTTTTCCCAATCAGAGGATCCTTTTGAATTGAGATTATCAGTTATGTATTTAAATGATATAAATGAAATATTATATGAAAATGCAATTTTAGCAAGTGCATAAGCTTCCATATCAATTACAGACAAATCTTCGCCATATGTTTTTTCTATATCAGATAGATCAGAATTAAATTCAGTTACGAAATTATCTCCGGTAGCACAGAGTAAATTTTTGCCTAATGGATTCTTATTTATTTTCTCCTTGAAATCTATAATTATTGGAGGAGTTTGTGTTTTGTAATGTTTTTTGTATGTTTCATTATCAAATGCTGTTTCACCTGGTTTTAATCCAAATTGTTTAATATACATATCTCTTTGAATGAATTTAGTACAATCGACCATTTGCCCTATTTCTAAATTTTTACTTCCTGCAGTTCCGTAATTGATTATTAAAGGAGGTGGTTTGTTTAACATTTCTAAAGTTTTAGTTAAATTAAATGCTGCATTAACTTTTCCAACTCCTGTGTAAATAATTTTGAAATCTTTAGGAATTTCATCATTGAATTCTGCTTTAAGTGCAACAACAATTAATGCTTTCATATGTTTTATAGATGATATAAATTACTAATATTATACATTTAATTATTTTGATAATGTCATTTGTTGAAAATTGGGATAAATTAGTTATAGATCACCATAAACAATCTGAAACTAAAATAATAAAAAAAGAACAAGATGATTTCTGGGAAGATAAAGTTGAAGGATTTATCCCTCCAGAATTACCCGATTATAACGACCCTTCTTTGTCATTTTTATTAAGCAATTTGTCACCTAAATCTTCAGTATTAGATTTAGGAGGAGGTGCAGGCAGACTATCTATACCTCTTGCTCAAAATAATTATTCAGTTACTATTATTGATTCTTCAAAAGCTATGATAAGAGCTGCAGATAAACATGCAAATCATTTGAAATTAAATAATGTAAAAACATTTCATTCAACATGGGAAGAATATAAAAATGACAATTTTAATTACATTATTTGTGCTCATGTTATGTATGGTATTTTTAATATTAAAAACTTTATATTGAAAATGTTGTCCTCTGTGAATTCTGACGTAATAATTATAATGTATGACCACTCTCCTCAATCACACCTTGCTGATATTTGGGAATTATATTATTCCGAGAAAAGAATAAATTTGCCTGGTATAACTGAACTTGAGAATGTTATTACTGAATTAAACTTAAAATACAAACTTCATGATATTGATGATTATAATTTGCCAATTTTTGATGATTTTGATTCTTTGTTAAATTCTGTTATTTCTCAAATTTTCATTACTCCTGATAAAGAAAATATTGAAAAATTATCAAATATTTTAAACAATTATATGACAATTGATAATGGTCAATTTGTTTTTCCTTTGAATTTTAAAAGAAAATTAAAAGCGATTGTTATAGATAAAATATAAGTTACATTTTACGATTTCTTTTTAGCTAAAGCAGATATAGCTTCATAAATACATCTATGAGCTGCTTGTGCAGTAATATCACCTGGCTGATCATATACCGGTGCAACTTCAACCACATCCATGGCAACCATTCCTTTGC
>CAZMBU010000029.1:0-2504 GCA_964564565.1 uncultured Dehalococcoidia bacterium
CCTAAATTAATTATCCCCAATAATGAACTTAGCATTGATCAAGGAGCAATAGCCCCATGGTTCAGGTCTGGAGGTTATGCAAATATATATCTTGGTATATTTAACTCAATATCAGAACAATTTAAATTTTCATTACAAACTCCAAATAAAAATTTATCTGATGAAAACTTGCAAATCATCCTATATGGCTCAAAATCCAAGCCTATAAAATTCAACTATGTCTCAAGAAGATTTGGGAAAATGCGTTACTCTAGAAAATTCGAAGGTATTGTCAATAATTTGCAAAGAAGATACAAACAAACTAATTCCGAAGGCGCGAGGGAAGATATAGAAAAATATATGTCCAAAGTAATTTGCCCTGACTGTAATGGTTTCAGATTACAAAAAGAATCCCTCCAAGTAAAAATATCTAATAAAAATATTATTGATTTAACTTTTATCAATATTTCTGAACTTTACAAATGGTTCAAAAAAATTGTTGGATCAAAATCTAAATTAAGCAAAACAGAATTATTAATAGGAGAAAGATTAATAAATGAAATAACATCGAGATTAGAATTTCTTCTAGGTATAGGTTTAAAATATTTATCTCTTTCAAGGGCATCAGGAACTTTAAGTGGAGGAGAAGCCCAAAGAATCAGACTTGCAACTCAAATAGGATCTGGATTAACCGGGGTTATATATGTATGTGACGAACCATCGATAGGATTACACGCCGCAGATGATCGAATGTTAATTAACACACTACAAAAATTAAGAGATTTAGGAAATACTGTTTTAATTGTTGAACATGACGAAGCAGTGATAAGATCAGCTGATTACATTATTGATATGGGACCAGGCGCTGGTGAATCAGGTGGAAAAATAATTGCAAAAGGTACTTTAAATAATATTATAAAATCTACCAAATCTATTACAGGTGCTTATTTATCCCATAAAAAAATAATAGATAATAGCAAAAACAGAAATTTATTAAATAAAAAATATATCAAAGTTTATGGGGCTTCAGAAAATAATTTAGATAATATAGATGTAAAAATCCCTTTAGGTTTGTTTGTAGCAATAACTGGGGTTTCAGGCTCAGGCAAAAGCACTTTGGTTAATGAAATAATTTATAAATCAATAGCTCAAAAAATAAATAAATCTAAAAATACACCAGGCAAATTCAAATCTATTGATGGAATAGAATTTATTGATAAAATAGTTAATATTGACCAATCTCCAATAGGACGAACTCCAAGAAGTAATCCCGCAACTTATACGGGGACATTTACAAATATCAGAGAATTGTTTGCTAACTTACCTGAATCAAAATCAAGAGGATATAAACCTGGCAGATTTTCTTTCAATGTCAAAGGAGGTAGGTGTGAAAATTGCTCAGGAGATGGAGTTATTAATATAGAAATGCAATTTTTACCAGACGTATCCATATCTTGTGATTCTTGTAAAGGCAAAAGATATAATAGAGAAGCTCTTGAAATTAAGATGCGTGGAAAAAATATATCAGATATTTTATCTATGAGTGTTGAGCAAGCATCTGAATTTTTTTCTAACATCCCAAGTATCAAAAACAAACTTGAAACTTTAAAAAATGTAGGTTTAGGGTATATTAAATTAGGGCAACCTTCTACACAACTTAGTGGAGGAGAAGCGCAAAGAATAAAACTTTCATCCGAATTATCCAAACGATCAACAGGAAAAACTTTATATATATTAGACGAACCTACAACAGGATTATCATTTCAAGATTGCAGCATGCTTATTAGCGTTTTGCAAAAACTTGTAGAAGGAGGAAATACAGTGTTAATTATTGAACATCATTTGGATGTAATTAAATCCGCTGATTGGATAATTGATCTAGGACCAGGCGCCGGTGAGGAAGGAGGAAAAGTAATATATGAAGGCTATACAAAAAATATAATTTCAAACAAACTATCATTAACAGGAAAATATCTCAAAGCTCATTTAGCCAAAATAAAAAATCATTAATATATACTATATATGGTAGCATTCCGGCAATCAATAACCATATATAGTATAACATTCTAGTCATTGACATATAAAAACAACTCTATTAAGATATGATGAAATCTAATTCATGAAAAGAAAAAAATTATGCCAGTAATAGCTTTAGGTGGCCTAACTGCAGGGGGCGGAAGAATAATTGGCCCTAAAATAGCAAAAAAATTAAAGATAGATTATGTTGATAAAGACATATTGAAACAAGCCGCTTTACAAAGTGGTATAGATATAGAGCTTTTTACAAAAAAAGAAGAGTCTCCAACTACTTTCGGGGAAACATTTGTAGGGAAAATTTCTAATATATTAGAAAAATCTGCTTTTTCAGGTGCTGTTGGAGATCCTCACTTCGGGCCGGGAGCTGCAGCATTTCTAACTCATGAATTTGAAGATTTAACATCAGAGGAAAATACTGAAAAATACCACCTGAATGATCAAGATTATAGTAAAGGCATAAATGAAACTGTTCTACAATTGGCAGAATT
>CAZMBU010000029.1:2518-8197 GCA_964564565.1 uncultured Dehalococcoidia bacterium
AGGAAGTATTGTCATTGTAGGCAGAGGAGCCAACATTATCCTAAAAGATGACCCAAGAGTACTTAGAATAGGGCTTATTGCAAATGAGGTTGACAGAGTAAACAGAATAGCAAATCATGAAAATGTTAGTTATGAAGAAGCCGAACAATTAATGAATAATAGAGACGCAGCCAGAATTCAATTTTTTCAAAAATTCTTTAATATTGAAGACCCGGATAACAGATTTAATTATCACGCCATTTTAAATACTAGTGAAATGAATTTTGATCTTGCAACAGACATAATAATTGATATGTCTAAAGATTTACATTTAGATAATAATTAAAAATCTTTATATACCATCTCTCCATTTACAATAGTTCCAGAAATTTTACACTCTAATAAATCATGATCTGATAATAATGATATATCTCTATCTATAAGTGTAAAATCTGCAATTTTCCCTATTTCTATATTTCCTTTGAAATTTTCTTTAAAGGAACCATATGCAGTATTTTTTGTATACATTTCTAATGCTTCTTTTAAATTTAATTTTTCTTTAGGCTGCCAACCTCCATATGGAGAATTATTAAATTTAGTTCGATTAACTGCTGCGTAAATTCCCATTAATGGAGAGGAGTTTTCTACTGGGAAATCAGAACCTCCAATTAATAATATATTATTGTCAATTAAGGTTTTCCATAAGTATGAATCTTTTATCCTTTCTCCCAATCTTTCTTCAGCCATATGCATATCTGAAATACAATGCATTGGTTGTACAGATGCAATAACATTCAAATCAGATATCTCTTTTAAATCTTCTTCTTTTATAATCTGAGCATGTTCAATTCTAGTCCTATGATCAAACTGATGGTCCTCAGAATTCTCTAACACTTCCCTAAGTGCTAAAACCACCTCTTTATTTGCCTTATCACCTATTGCATGTATACAAACCTGGAAATTCTCTTTAAATGCTTTTGAAAATAAATTTTTTAATTTATTTTTATCTAATATCAAAATGCCATATGTATCTGAATCCTGATATTTTTCAATTAATGCAGCTCCGTTAGAACCCAATGCTCCATCAGCAACTAATTTAACACTTTTCAAATCAAATAACTCAGATTTAAATTTAGATACATTATTCTCAAACAATTCCTGATTAGCCATAGCATAAACTCTGATTTTTAATTTGTTTTCATTTATAAGTTCTTTATACGCATCAAATTGTATTGAGGAAATACCTGCATCATGCACTTCAGTTAATCCTTTTGATAAACATATTTCTTGTGCTTTTAATATCCATTTTTTAACATCTTCAATGCTTTCAGAAGGAATTATATTGCGAATTAACTGTTGAGCTTTATCTACTAATATCCCTGTTAACAATCCATCTTTTTTTAAAATTTCCCCTCCATCGGGTACAGGTGTATTTTCTTGAATATTAGCCATATCTAAAGCTTTTTTATTACACCATATTGCATGCCCATCTATTCTCGATAAAGTCACTGGAATATCAGGGAAATTCATACTTAAATACTTATTATCAGGCAATAATTTAATATCAAACTTTTCTTGATTCCATCCTCCTCCATTTACCCAAGGCAAGTTATTATTCAAATCAAGAAAAGTTTTAATTTTCTCTACAACTTCATATTCAGATTTACAATCTCTCAAATCAACTTCATATTGATTTTTACCTAAATGAGTCATATGTCCATGACTATCTACAAGTCCCGGCAATATATAGAAATTTCTAAGATCTATAACCTCAGTTTTTTTATCATAATTTATACTGCGTCCAATATCAGATACTACTCCATTTTCAATAAGAAGGTTTGTTTCATAAGATTCAAATTTATCAATATCAAAAATATTTATATTAGAATAAAGAATTTTAGTCATAAATCAATTTTTGTTAAAAGATTTAAATAAATTAATATCACTTTTATTGATATAATTCTTAACTATTTCAGCAGTGCCTAATGACAACATAATTCCTTGGGTATAATGGCCTGAAATATAAAGTATATTTTCAGAATTGTACAAATTGGCAATAATTGGAGAGCCACTCTTAGATTGTGGCCTTATTCCTGATCCGGTACTTACAAATTCTAATTTATCTGCATCTTTTACATATCTCTTTGCAACCTGATAACAAAAATCCAAACCTTCCAAATTTACTGAATCATCATTTTCCTCAGGATGTTTGGATGCACCTATATAAATAATATTGTTATCTCTGGGAACTAAATAACCTGAATAATTTAACTGATCTCCTGCTGCCCCTATTGGATAAGGTAATTCTATTTCATTTGATCTAACCAGAATATATTGCCCTTTAACAGGAGTAATTTTATAATCAGGGGGAAGCTCAAAATCCTCTAAAATATTCCAGGATCCTGTGCAAAAAATAATATACTTTGATTTAATCATACGATTAGAAGTTAATATTTCAATCTCTTCATTATTTTTTTCTTTAATTTCTAAAAATGCCTCGTTTTCAAATATTTCACAACCCATTTTAAGAACAGCAATTTTTAATTTGTTAATATAGTTCAAACCTTCAACATATCCATCATCATGAAAATATTTTCCACCTTCAATTTTATTACTCAAAAAACTTAATTCTGTATTAATCTCATTTTTATCAACGTTTTCTGAACTTATATTTAAATTACTCAAACTATCAGAAAGATTATCCAAGGCTTTCAATTCCTCTTTATTGTATGCGACTCTTAATATACCTGTTTTATGGTAAGGGGAGTTGATATCCAGTTCAGCTAATTCCTCTCCCAAAGTTGAAAAAGAATCAAAACTTAATTTTCTTAATTTAAACATTGGAGTATTTAAAGTGTCTGAAAAATTTATATCGCCATAAAATAAAGGAGATATAATTCCAGCTGTAGCTTGAGTTGCGCCAGACCCAATAGTATTTTTTTCTACAATTGCACATCTAAATTTACTTTTAGATAATTTATAAGCAATACTTACTCCTATAGCACCTCCACCAATTATGGTAATATCAAAATCATTCATATTATTTGCTGAATTTTTATTCATTACGAAGGAATCCCTTTTAAAATTTATTATTTATTGATAATAGGAAATCTAATGTTCTCGATTTTAAATTTATTCTTTTATTAATGTCCTCTCCAAATATTACAGCTAATATTTCTGTAACACCTGAATTGGCATATGTTTGCAATATATTATATGCATAATCCTCATCACCAACTATAGCTAAATCACTTGGATCTTTTACACCTTCCTGGATAATCATTTTTTTATAATTAGGATAATTATTATAAAATTGAAAAACAGATTTAGCTTCATTTTTAATTTTTTCTACATCACTCGTGATACATATAGGAATTGCTGAAATAATACTTCTAGAATTATCAGATTTTGAATTCAAGACAGGTGAAATATTATTCTTAATAGTTTTATAACCTGTCATCCAGGTTATTGCACCTTTTGTATATTCTCTGGCAAGACCTAACATTTTAGGCCCCAATGCAGCTAAATAAATATCTACATCGTTACAAGTTTCAGCATCTATAGAAACATCAACATTAAATATACTCCCTTTGAATTTCGAGTACCTTTTATGCAAAATATCTTTCAATATTATTAAAAATTCCTTCATATAATTTACTGGGGTAAAATATTTAAGACCTAATTCGTTTTCAACACGATGTTTATGAGATACACCTAGCCCGATATTTAATCTATTATTTGAAATCAATGCTGTAGTCATTATCTGTTGAGCTAATTCAACAGGGTGTTTAGAAAAAACAGGTATAACAGCAGTTCCCAATTCAATAGTGCTAGTTTGAGTACTTAAATATAAAACAAGGTTCAAAGCATCGTAACTATTTGCATTTGCAATCCAAAGGCTTTCAAATCCTTTTTCTTCTAAAGCTTTAAAATAATTAATTCTATCGAAAAACTCTATTTCGCTATCAAAACTGCCTGAATATATACTAATTTTCATAAAATTTCCTTCTTAAAGTACAAAATTAATAAAAAAAGACATCTAAACCTATATGTAATCTCATAAAATCTGTATATATTTTCAAATAATAGTAATTATTTTTAATACATCATTGTTGCATACTACGATAAATATCAGTATTCTTAAACAATAATTTGTAAAAAAATGGTTATAAAATATATAGGAAGAAGTATCTAAATATGTTAAGATACTTTACTGAATTTGATTTAAATATTTAAAAATAAAGGTGCTGAGATCATGCCCAAGAAAAATATATTAAAATACACAGCTTTAATTATGGCATTCGTTTTTGTTGCTCTGCCAGCGAAATTAATACACGCAGCAACTATCAGTGGAAGTGGTTCTGCAATTATTTCTACTGGCACTTCTGCAGGTAACACTTTAACTATCGCAATGACAGGTGTTACTTCACCAAAAGGAGACATGAAATATAATGCTTATTTACTCTCTGATTCAATGGCTAAAACAAGTATTGGAGCCTTATCGGTTGATGAAGATGGTGCAGCAAAACTATCTTATACTTCAGATGGCGATATACTAACAAACTTTAGAAGATTAGAAGTTCGTGAAGAATCAGGTTCATCATCAAGAATTATATTTGCAAATACCATGCCAGGTCAAAATGTTAAACATATAAGAGCTCTTGTCGGTTCAGGATCTGCTATTTCTGATTTAGAAGCAGTTTTGGATAAGGCAATTGCAAATGCTACAGCTGGAAAAAATGCTTCAGCAACTGCAGATCTAACTGCAAGTGCAAAAGCTATGATCAGTGATGTGGATGGTATTTCTAAACATATTGCCTCAGCAAAAGCAGCTGTTACGGCAGCTATTGGGACAAACCTAACCGGGTCTTATGCATATGATAATGGGACAGCAGCAAATACTGCGTTAGATCTTATTCAAGCTAATGTAGATGCAGGAGTTGTTTCTGCAACTCAAGCACAAACATTTTCTAATCATGAAACTGGAGCTATACTAATGAACGATGCTTTAAACCAGTTACTTAGAGCAAAGAACAGTGGTACAGTTACAGCAACAACAAACGCTTATAAAATGGGATCATTTAAATTATCAAAATTAGATGATATTCATACAACTGTTAAAAATGATACTAGATTAACAAAACTAGCTACAGCTATTACTACATCTGGATTACAAACCACTTTATCAGGAGCAGGCCCTATGACTTTACTTGCTCCAACTGATACAGCAATAACTGCATACGGTGATGATAAATGGACAACACTTTCAACAAATTCGGCAAATCTTAAAAGAGCATTAGAAGTGCATGTGCTAGACAGCCATATATTATCTGGTGACAGTAAAATTGACATTAGAATACTTGATAGCAATCAAGCTAATTACACTGCAACTGATATAGAAGCTAGCAATGGTATCATTCACTTAGTAGATACCGTAATCAGCAGAAGAGGTCCTTTCCCTGGACTTCCTAGTGTTGGAGCTCATGGCTACAACTTAGAAAATTATTCATATCTACTACTTACTTTCGGATTATTATTGCTTATTGGTTCAGGTGCTACAAGATTAGCAATTAATAAGAAAAAATAATTTTTTAAATTATAAGAAAATAAAAAAGGCCTGGATTGTATCCAGGCCTTTTTTTATTCCCAATTCATTGCAGATTTTATTGTAGGGCAATTTTCATTAAAAATTAGCTTAAT
>CAZMBU010000030.1:0-8013 GCA_964564565.1 uncultured Dehalococcoidia bacterium
CAATTTATATTTCTGAATTTTCCCTACAGCAGTTAGAGGAAATTTATCAACAAATATTATTTTTTCTGGTACTTTATAAGAAATTAAATTAATTTTACAAAATTCTTTTATTTCTTTAATGCTTATTTCTTTATTTTTTGGAATTATAAAAGCAAATATTTTATAATCCATGATCTTATCAGGATATCCAACAACACTTACTTCTTTTACTTTAGGATGATTTAAAATAACATGTTCAATTTCAATAGTTGAAATATTTTCGCCACTTCTTTTTATGACATCATTTTTTCTGTCAACAAAATATATAAATTCTTCATTATCTTTATAAACAATATCACCTGTATATAATTCATTATTAACTATTGTTTTTGATGTTGCTTCATCTTCATTTATATATCCTTTCATTAAGGTTTCATTTTGGATCCCAAGTAACACAAGTTCTCCTGCTTCAAATGATTTTGAATTTTTTCCATACTCATTTGAAATTCTATATTTATAAATATTTAAAATTTTACCCATGCTCATATTCCTGGGATTGATTATAGGATTCGCAGAAATCATTCCAGTAGTTTCACTCATACCATAAATTTGAATTAAATTAATTTTAAATCTTTTCTGCCATTGTTTTAATTCTTCTTCAGATACTGATTGTGCAAACATAATAAGTCTTATATTATTATTTTCTTCATATTTGTACTTTTCTGACAATAATAACATTCTTATAGTAGATGCAAATAATGTGCTTAAAGTAACTTTGTATTTAGATGCAATTTTAAAATAGTTACTTGCTGAGAACCTGGAACATATTACTGCTGATCCGCCCTCGTAGAGAACGGCAAGCATGGAATATTGACCATTTGTATGAAATAATGGCAAAGTTAAATAATGCCTGTCATTTGAATTTAACTTTAATACATTGCTAACACTTTTAATTTTATTTATGTAATTGGAATGAGTAGAAATTACTCCTTTAGGTAAATTTGTTGTACCTGAAGTGAATAATACAGTTGCCTCATCAGTTAAATTCACATTTTCAGAAGAAAATTGACTATTAAATTTATTAATTAAATTTTTAAAATCTATAAGCGTATTATTATCAAGTGTGATAAAAGATGATAGAAAATTTTTGCTTTGATCAGATTTAATAGAAATTATATTTTTTGAACCAGATTGTTTGAACTGATATTCTAATTCTCTTGTCGTCAAATTAGGGTTTGTTGTTACAGCTACAATTCCCATTCTAAAAGAAGCTAATAATAATATTACGAAAGGAAGGCAATTTGGAATATTAATTAATAATTTGTCATATTTTTTAAAATTATTATGTTTTAAAAAATTACAAGTTTTAGATATTAAAATATCTAATTGACTGTATGTAACTATTTCTTCAATATTTTTATCTATATCAACAAAAATTAATGCAGTTTTAGATGGATTTTCTTTAGCATGTAATTTTATTATTGAATCTAGATTTATAATTTCACTACTATTCATAATACCTAAACTAAACAGAAATTTTATAATATCATGAGTTCATATTTATTTTGTCCTTCTAACATACAAAAATATATAGATAATGCAATTAATAGCAATGCGACTGTTATAGTCCCTGACCTAGAAGATTCAGTACCTAACAGTGAAAAACTTAATGCCTTGGACAACATTTTAAATATATTGAAATCAGATTCTATTAAAAATAAAATCATTATTCCGCGTATTGATACTTCTTACTTAGATATTGAATTACAAGTAAGAAAAATTACTGAACTTGATTTTCATGGATTAATTATTCCTGACGTTAAAAATAGTCAGTCAGTTAAAAACGTAATAAAATATATAAATAAAAGCAAACTTGAAGAAATATCTGTAATTCCTTTGATTGAAAGTATTGATGGGATTAACAATTTAAAATCGATTATTCAAGATAATAACATTAATACTATTGCATTTGGGAAATATGATCTTGGTTTAAGTTTAAGAATTGATAGTGAAGAAGCTGATAAATTAATTGATTATATTAGACTACGCTTTGTTTATGATTCATTATCCTTATCATGCCTCCCAATTGATACTCCAGAATTAAATATAAATAATATAAATCTATTTAAAGAAAAATGTATTATTTCTAAATCAATGGGTTTTAAAGCTAAATTTGCTGTACATCCAACTCAATTAGATATCATCAATGATATATTTAATACGTCAGAATATAATAAAGATGAAATCATTTTTATTATTAATAAATTTGAAAAATTATCCGCGGAAGGTATTGGGACATTTAAATATAAAAACAATATAATAGATCTTCCAATATACAAACATTTAAAAAACATATACGGGAGTAAAAAATATGACCAAATATAAATCAGATGATGATATATTCGTATTATTTGCCCACGCTAATTATCAGTTAGATATTGGATTCAAAAAACTTAAACCACCTCATAAATCTTTCCAGGTATATAACTATAATGATCTTCTTTCTAACATATCTAATGCAGATGTATTAGTAATATCTGGTTTATGGCAAAATGAATTGATTGATAAGGCAAAAAACTTGAAATATATTCAGCTTACAGGTGTGGGCTATGATGGATATGATTTAAATGAATTGAAGAACAATAACATAAAACTATGTAACGCAGTTGGACTAAATAGAATAGTTGTTGCTGAGCATACAATCAGTCTTATATTATCACTGTCACGTTTTTTACATATTGCAAGAGATAATCAATTAATAAAATACTGGGCTCCATTTATTTCTGATCCTTTAGAAAGACAATCTGAAATTAATGGTAAAACTGTAGTTATATTTGGACTTGGAGATATTGGAAATACTATAGCAAAGTTCTGCAAAAGTTTTGATATGAATGTTATTGGTATTAAAAGAAATACTAATATAAAATCAGATTATACCGATAGGCTTTTACATACTAGTAAACTTCATGAAGCTGTAAAAGAAGCTGATTTTTTAATTATAAGCAGTTCTTTAAATGAAGAAACTAATCAAATCATAGACAAAAATGTGTTTAACAATATGAAGGACTCTTCATATTTAATAAATGTTGCCAGAGGCGGATGTGTAAATGAAAATGATTTAATTGAAGCATTGAATAATAATAAAATAAAAGGCGCTGCATTAGATCATTTATCTACTGAACCACTTGATATAAATAATCCCTTATGGGATTTTGAAAATGTAATAATTACTCCACATACTGCAGGTGAAACTCCAAATTATGAAACAGTAATACCTGAAATATTAATAGAGAATATTGAGCATTTAAAAAATGATAACGACAATTTACTTCATAGAGTTGTATAAGTTTTCAAAAGATATTTTTGTTCCTTCATCTAAAAACTCTAAATCAGATCCGTAAGTAAAACATTCCGCACCCTTAGAAACATATTCCTTAGCTACATCTAAAGATCCTGCAAATAAACCGGGTATTTTATTATTATTTTTACAAATATTGATTATTTCTTCCATTTTATCTTTTACTAATTGTGATTTTGGTGGAAAGTTCGGTACTTCTCCCATTGAAATAGCAAGATCAGATGGCCCTATCATTACTCCGTCCCATCCATTATGAGTACACATTTCAGATAAATTGTTCAAACCTTCTAATGATTCTATTTGAGGAAATAAAAGCTGTTTGGCATGAGCATTTTTAAAATAATCTTCATATGAATTGTAATTTTCACGTAATCTGACTGGCCCCCAACTTCTATTACCAATCGGTTTATATCTAGCAGCATCAATACAATTTTTTAAATCTTTTATTGTATTAATCAAAGGGACTACCACAGCATCAGCTCCAATATCGTACGCTCTGTTAATATCGGAAAAATTATTATGTGCAACTCTTATCCAAATTTTTTTATTTGTATATTTATAAATTGTTTCAATAACAAAATCTGCGGTTTCCCATGTAAAAGCTGAGTGTTGAAAATCTAAAAGCAAAAAATCAAATTTACCTTTTGCAAGGGAAATTATACTTTCTTTGGCAGGGTTAAGAATTAAGGTTCCTACAATCATAATTTAGTATTAAATTTCTTTATATATATTAATACTTCAGTTCCTTTAGATAATTCACTATTAATTTTAATAGTACCATTATGAGATTCAATTAAATATTTTACAATAGACAAACCTAAGCCACTTCCTCCAGATTGCCTGTTCCTAGATTTGTCAGTTCTATAAAATCTGTCAAAAAGATAAGGTAATTCTTCTTTAGGTATACCGGTACCATTATCAACAATTTGTAAAATCAAATTATTTTTATCTATTGATGTATTAAACGAAACTTGTCCTCCATTATCAGTAGCAAGTATAGAATTATTTAAAATATTAGTAACAATTTGAGTAAATCTTTGAGGATCATAATTTATTGTTATATCAGAATTAATGTTATTAATAATATTAATATTTTTACTTTTCGATCTTAATTTAAAATTATTAATTATCTCAGAAATTTTATTATTAAGATCGAAATCTGAAATGTTTAAACTAAGCATTCCAGATTCAGCCAAAGATAAAGTGCTTAAATCATCAATAATTTTTGATAATGTGTTTACTTGGTAATTAAGAATTTGCAAGGTTTCATTGTCAGGTTTTATTATCCCGTCTGACCACCCTTCTATATATCCTTTTAAATTAGTCATTGGAGTTCTTAATTCATGAGCAATATCAGCTATCATAATTTTACGTTGTTCATCTAGTTTTTGTAATTCAGACGCCATATAATTAAATGCTGTCACAATCTCACTCAGTTCTCCTGAAACTGATTGATCAATTCTTTTTGTAAAATCACCTTTACTTAAATATTTGGATGTATTAACAATATTTGTTATTGGGCTTAACGTTCTCCGCGAAATTATCCATATAATAGCTATAGAAGTCATGATTGATGAAATTCCAATAACTGCAATTGATTTAACCACCTGATTTACAATATTTGATATAGGAGGATCAGTTTGAATCAATTGATCTTCTTGAGTATCAGTGGCGGAAATTGCTTGTATAGAGACTATTTGAGGTTGATTAACTTCAACAACCATACCTCCCAATGATGTCGGTATAACTTTAAATATTGGATTTCGTCTACTATCCTTAATACTAAGGCCTTTAGAAGTGTCAAATACTTCAATATTATTCTCATCATATAATTTGATATTAGCGCCAGATATTTTGGAATAATCAATTAATTTTCTTTGGACATCTCTTAAATTCATTGTTTGCCCATTAGTTATTGAGTCTAATAATCTTTGAATTCTTTCTGCTTTCATTTCTTTATATTCGTTCTGATTATTGTCTGATTCAATTTTAGATACATGTTGTAAATAAACACCCAAAGATAATAAAGTACCAACTAAAACCACAGAAAAAGATACAGTAATTTTAAAAACTAAACTATTAAATAATTTAAAGAAATTATTCTTCATCAATTAGCCTATAACCTAAACCATATACAGATTCAATATACTCATTAAGATTGTCATCAATTCGAAGTTTTTTACGTAAATTTGCAATGTGAGTGTCTATAGTTCTGTCAAAACCATCAAAATCCATTCCAAAACAAGTATCTATAATTTCTTGACGTGAATAAATTTTTCCTGGATAAGAACAAAGGTTTTTAAGTATTTCAAATTCTTTTGGTGTAAGATCTACTTTTTTGTCATTTAATTTGGCTATTTGCAAATCTATATCAATATTCAAATTTTTAATCTGTATATATTTTCTTTCAGCAAATAAATTTTGTTTATCTATTCTTCTAAAAATAGCTTTAACTCTTGAAACTAATTCTCTGGGACTAAATGGTTTTGTGATATAATCATCAGCTCCAAGATCTAATCCTTTAACAATATCCGATTCAGTTATTCTTGCAGTAAGCATAATTACAGGAGTATTAAATTCTAATCTGTATTCCTTAATAAATTCTAGGCCGGACAATTTAGGTAACATTAAATCTAATACAATTAAGTCATATGAATTTTCATAAGCATTTTCTAAACCATTTTCTCCATTATGAACAACTTCTACATTCCATTTTTCATTTAAGAAATATGTAGAAACTAATTGAGCTACACTTTTGTCGTCTTCAACTATAAGAATATTTTTTGCCATATTATCATTATCTTTAAAAATAATTAAGAAAGTATTAAGTTTTTTCCTCAATAAATAATTTTATTCTCTTCATTCCTTCATCCACATCATCACTACTTAAAGCGCCATAAGCTAAACGCATATATGATTTCCATTTTGACCCGAATATCGAACCAGGTAAAACTAAAACAGATTTCGAATTAATTAAATTTTTTGTAAAATCCCAAGAATTCATATTGTTTTTCAATTCTACAAATGCGTAAAAAGCTCCATTGGTATGAACCCAATTTAATTCAGGGATACTGATTAAATTAGTTATTAAAATTTTTTTCGAAGATTTTACTGAATTCAAATTTTTTTCTATTGCTAATTTTTCATACTTAATTAAATTAAGTAAAATCTGTTGGGAAAGTGAAGACGCACAAATAGATATTGTATCTTGAATTTTACATAAATCTTCTATGTAATTAGATTTGGTTGCTATATAACCTATTCTTAAACCTGTAATTCCAAAAGTTTTAGAAAAACTACCTGTAATAATTATGTTATCAAAATTTTTTAATATAGATAAATAATTCGAGTCATTATCTAAATGTATATATTCATAATAAGTAATATCGAATATAACTTTTATATTTTTCAAATCACAAAGTTTAAATAATTCTTCGAGGTCATTATTTTCATAAACTGCTCCAGTCGGATTATTTGGAGAATTGATTATTATAGCTTTTGTTTTATCTGTAATAGAATTTGCAATATTATCTATATTTAACTGAAATCCTGATTCCGAATCTGAGCTGATTTCAATTGGATTTGCGCCAATCATTTTTATTGCCATAATATAATTAAAATA
Organism: uncultured Dehalococcoidia bacterium; assembly: GCA_964564565.1. Taxonomy (GTDB): domain Bacteria; phylum Chloroflexota; class Dehalococcoidia; order Lucifugimonadales. The sequence continues at coordinate 6,960 of CAZMBU010000030.1, forward strand.
TACAGGACTTATAACTAACACTTCATCATTCTTATTTAACAACAAAAAAAGTGATTTAAAAATAGCACTATTAGCGCCTGGTGTAATAATTAAATTTTCATCTGGGTTTACATTGAAATTTAATTTTTTAGAAAGCGATTCAGCTAGATAATTTCTTAATTTAATATCACCTCTAATATCTGTATATTTAAAAGAATTAGAATCATTAAACATTTTGAAATCAATATTTGCATATTCATTAGGGGTGTATCTTGGAATACCATGACCAAAAGAAATTTTTTTATTATTAGTATCAACGTTATCCAACAAATGATTAAAATAATCAATTGGAGGCGATTCAACTTTACTTAAATTTGAGTTCATTTTATTTATTCATTTCGAAATTTAATTTATCTATTGCAGCATTATCCAGATTAAAATATTTTGCTTCTGGGTGATGGAAAACTATAGCACTTACAGAACCTTCTGGATCCATCATATATTCTTCAGTTAGTTCGACATTAATATTTTTAGTAGGATTCAAAAGATCCCATAATATTTTTTGATCTTCGAGTCTTGGGCAAGCTGGATATCCAAATGAATATCTCTTTCCGGTATATTTAGCTTTAAATATATCTTGATTCGTTATATCAGGAGAATCTTTTATTCCCCACATTTCTCTTATTTTTATATGTATAAATTCTGCAGATGCTTCCGCTGTTTCTAATGCTAAAGATTGTATGATGTGAGATATAAGAAACTCTCCTTTATTTTGATATTTTTCAGCTAATTCACGTATATTTGGGCCATATGTAGATACAAACATACATACATAGTCATCTTTGTCTGATGTAAATGGATGAACATAATCACTTAAACTAAGCATATCTTTGTCCGTTTGTCTGCCGAAAGTAAATCTTGATATTTCGTTTTTAGAGTTTGAATCATAAATAATCAAATCATTATTCTCAGATTTTGATTTAAAAAATTTATACACAACTTTAGCTTGAATATTTTCATTGTCTTTTAATATTTTTTTAACTTTATTTACACTTTCAAATAAATCAACAGCTTT
>CAZMBU010000031.1:0-7811 GCA_964564565.1 uncultured Dehalococcoidia bacterium
TACATATAGATATTGATGAAAAAGAAGTTGGAATAAATCACCCAGATTCTATACCGTTAATTGGAGATGCTAAAGTTTCATTACAAAAATTAATTAAAAATCTTCAAATTCACTCACAAGCAAGAAAATTAAATCCTAATCTAAAAGAATTATTACAATTTAGAAAGAATGCATTAACTAAATTAGAGCCTCAAGCTTCATTCACAGAAGCTATAAGGGACGCTATGCCTGAAAAAAGCGTGTTTGTATCAGGCATGACTCAAATTGGATACTATAGTAGGACGGGGTATCCTGTTAACGAATCAAGAACATATATAACCTCATCTTATTATGGCAACCTTGGCTATGCATACCCCACTGCATTAGGAGCTAAAGTTGGTAGACCTGATTTACCAGTATTAGCCGTATCAGGCGATGGAGGATTTTTATTTAATTCACAAGAAATGGCCACTGCTAAACAATTTAATATAAATGCTACTGTTGTTGTTTTTAATGATAATGCTTATGGTAATGTGATGAGAGATCAAAAATTAAATTTTGATGGAAGAGAATATGCATCAAAATTAGAAAATCCTGATTTTCAAAAACTAGCCGATGCTTATGGAATAAATTTCTATAAGGCAAAATCAGCTGACCAATTAAATGAAAGTATCAAAAAATCTTTCAAAATCAACCAACCATCCTTTATAGAAGTTCCAGTCGGGCCTATGCCAAGGCCTTGGTAAAACAGGAGATAAATTGAACAATAATCCGCATAATAATATGCTAGATAATGCTACTAAAGCTGGTATAAATTTTTCTAATAACAACCCACCAAAAGATATATGGTTTGAATCTGACGGATTAAAATTACACGCTTTAGATTGGGGAAATGAAAATGATCCAGTATGTATTTTATTGCATGGATTTGCTCAAACCGCTCATTCATGGGATTTCATATCATTGTCAATATCTCATAAATACAGAGTTATAGTTCTTGATCAAAGAGGACACGGAGATAGTGATTGGGATAAAGAAAAAAAGTACTCAACAGAATATTTTGTAAAAGATATTAACAATTTAGTTAAAACACAAAACTTAAAAAATTTCAATTTAATCGGGTTGTCTATGGGAGGAAGAAATAGTTATTATTATGCATCGGGAAACAACAACATAATAAACAAATTAGTAATTGTTGATACTGGACCTGAAACTATTAAAAAAGGATCTTCAAATATAAGAAATTTTGTACAAATGAATGATGAATTAGATTCAATAGAAGAATTTGTTGAAAGAATTAAAAAATATAATCCACATAGAACTGAAGAACATATAAGAGGGAATATTCTTAACAATATAAAACAATTAGAAAATGGAAAATGGACATGGAAATATGACTCTTTTTTAAGATCTGGTTTTAACAACAGAAATGCTCATCAAAAAGATGAAGATCAATGGGAAATCCTAAAAAAAATCAAAACACCTACTCTAATTGTAAAAGGTGGAAAAAGCGATATACTTGCTGAATCAACTCTCAAAAAAATGTCTGATGTCATGACAGATGCTAAGTCTGTAACTGTTGAAGAAGCCGGACACCTTGTCCCAGGAGATAATCCTATCGAGTTTTCAAAAATATTGCTAGATTTTCTTGAAGCTTAAATAATGGCCAACCAACTAAGAAAATCAAAAAAAATTTTCTATGGATGGTGGATAGTTTTAGCCGGCACAATAGTCAATGCTGTTGCAACAGGGACTTATTGGCATGGATTTGGAGCCTTTTTTGATCCAATAGTAAATGAATTCAAATGGAGTCGTGCATTAACTTCAATTGCCCCTGCATTACAAAGATCAGAAGGAGCTGCTTTTGGTCCTTTTGTTGGTATATCCATTGACAAATTTGGGCCAAGAAATGTAATGCTATTTGGAATAATTTTATGTGGAATTGGATTCATTACATTAAGTCATACAAATTCATTGTTATGGTTTTTTATTTCAACAAGTATATTAACTCTTGGATTAACTTTTGGAACATTTTTAGTTGTAAGTACTTCAGTTGCAAATTGGTTCATCCAAAAAAGAGCTTTAGCTTTATCTGCAGCTTCGACAGGCTCAGGTTTTGGTGGTTTTTTAGTCCCTGCACTTATATGGCTTATTTCAATTCAAGGATGGAGAAATTCACTGGAAATAATAGGTATAGGATTCTTAGTTATAGGTATCCCTTGTGCGTTAGTTATGAGAAGTAAACCTGAAGATTATGGAATGTTTCCTGACAATATAGATCCAAAAGAAATCAAAAATCTCAACAGTGTTACAGAAAAAAACTATGGAACAAAAGAAGCTTTAAAATCCCCAACTTTTTGGACTTTTGCAACTGTACTTGGAATATCACAATTAATGATGTCAGCAAATGTTCATTTAATTCCTGCATTAACAAGTTTTGGCTTTACAAGACAAGTAGCAGGATACATTATTGGAATTGGAGTAAATATAACTAATTTTATTGGTAGAATTTTATCTGGCTTATTTGGAGACCGATTAAACAAAAAACACATCTTAACATTCGCATTTTTTTGCCAATGCTTGGGATTAATAATTTTTTCATATAGTACAACTATATTCGAACTAATATTTTTTATGTTTTTTTGGGGTTTAGGTTTTGGATTATCAGTCCCAACCAGATTAGCTATTACTGGAGATTATTTCGGTAGAACAAATTATGGTACTATTCTATCCCTCATTATGACAGTGGGATCTATATTTGGAGTCATTTCTCCAGTTGCTGTAGGATGGGGATATGACGTACTAGGAAATTATAGACAACCATTCTTAATATTAGCTCTCATATCAAGTGTAAGTATACCAGGAATGTATTTTATCCAACCAATGGACAGTAAATCTAAATAATCACTTTGTCTTTGAAACAAATTAAAGGGTGCCCAGGTTTTAATTCTACATCAACTTTTGTACCAATATTATAATCATTAATATGAGATGAAAGGCTTTTAACTAATTTACCAGAGTTCAATTTTATATTATAAATATAATACATACCTCTATATTCTCTAGATACAACAAATCCATTCCCTTTTTTTGTTTTATTAATATGAACATCATCAGGTCGAATCATTATATTAACCGATTCTCCATTTTTAGCTTTAGTTTTAATTTCTACTTTCCCAATTTCAGTTTCTGCATGATTATTTAAAACTTTTCCATCAAGAAAATCTGCCAAACCTATAAATTCTGCAACAAATTCATTTTGTGGATTTTGGAATACATTTGTATTACTATCAATTTGTTGTATTTTACCTTCATTCAAAACTAAAATTCTATCACCCATATATAATGCTTCTTGTTGATCATGAGTTACAAACAAACATGTTATATTTAAATATTTTAAAATTCGCCTAACTTCCATTCTTAACTGCATTCTAAATCCTGGATCAAGATTTGAAAAAGGTTCATCCATTAGTAATATTTTTGGTTTGGGGGCCAAAGATCGAGCCAAAGCAACTCTTTGTTGTTCTCCCCCTGAAAGCTCATCAGGATACCTGTCACGTAAATGATAAATACCACACATTAGCATTAAATCTGTTAAAGATGAAACTTGTGATAAAGTTTTAGAATCTTTATCATTTTTTATACCGTAAGATATATTTTCTGTAACTGTCATATGCGGAAATAAGGCAAAATCTTGAAAAACTATACCTATATCTCTTTTCTCTATAGGGATATTAATGGTATCTGAAAAAACTGTGGAGTCAGAAATAATAACTTGTCCTTTATCAGGATCTTCGAGACCAGTAATGCATCTAATCAATGATGTTTTACCTGAACCACTAGGTCCTACTAAAGCTAATATCTCAGACTTTTCTAATTCAAAAGAAATATTATCAATAATTGTATTTGAACCAAAATTCAAAGATAAATTATTAACTGTTAAATCTTTTATATTATTTTTCATACTAAAAACAACTTATTTATTAGTGTGGCTAAATTTTATCTTTATATTTTCTACATGTACAGACAGATAAGTAGGAATAGATATTATCAGAATTAATAAAAAACTACCTACACCTGCTGTAGAAAAATTAGCTTCCTCTAAATTATCCCAAATTACTGTAGATAAAGTATAAAAATTTAAAGGGGCTAAAATTAGTGTGACAGGTAATTCTTTTGCAGTTAATATAAATACATTTAAAAAGCCTTTCATAATGCCTGGCATATAAAGAGGAAACAAAATATTGGTAAAAGTACTTCTAGAACTTTTACCCAAAGATTTCGAAGCTATTGTATATTTTTCACCAACTAATTGTACGTTCGTCCTTACGGGTCCATATCCTGCTGACAAAAACAATACTGTATAACCTAAAATTAAAATTATCCATGTTTGATATATTGAGAAAAAATAATTGATAGAAAAGTATACAAAGGCTAAAGCAATTACTAATCCGGGTAAAGTGTAACCAAAATACATTAAATTCTCAAAAACTAAACGTAATTTATTATTCTTTTTTGAAATATTTAATACTAGAAACAGGCTAATAAAAATACATAAAACAGAATTTATTGCCGCCCCACCGAAAGTGTTAAATACTGCTGGCCATTTTATTAAATTTAAAGTTTCTATAAATCCTAAATTTGTTCTAAATATCAAATTAAATATCATTAAAAATGGAATAAAAATACTAGTTAATACAATGAAGAAAATAATCAATTGAACCAAAATTTCATATTGCTTCAGATCAAACAATTTTAAATTTGATAAATTAGAAGGATTTTGAGAAATTTTATAAGAATTTAAGATAGACATCTTAATAGAATAAAAAATTATTGGCATTGATATGAGTATTAATATAAGTGCGGAAGAAGCAGCTCCAGGAAAATCAAAAGATCTATACTTTGTATATATTGCCAATGTAAAAGTATTAAATTGCAAAGCAGCAACTGCGCCAAAATCACTTAAAGTATATAGAGCTACTAAAATGCTTCCGGCAAATATAGAGTTTTTTATATTAGGAAATATTATCTTATAAAAAGTTTGAAAATGATTATGCCCTAAAACTCTAGAAGCATCCTCTAATTTTCTATCCACTAATTTTAAACCAGTAGATAAATTTATATATACATATGGAAAACAAATCAAAGATAAACACAACCAAGCTCCCAAAAAACCATATACGTTAGGTATATCCACATTAATTCCAAAATTATTTAATAATTGATAAATTTCTCCTTTAGGACCATAAAACAAGATAAATAAATATCCTGCCAAATAACTTGGGATAACCAATGGGAAAATTAATAATATCCGCCATAATTTAACAAATTTCAGCTTACACATTTCTGTTGCCCAAGATAAAAACAATGAAATAATAATAGTGGTAAAAGTTACAGATATGACTAAAGCAATAGTATTAAAAATTAATTGAAAATAATTAATACTAAATAAATTATTTATTGAAGAAATTAAATTAGATATTCCAAATTGAAATAAATATATGAAAGGAATACAAAATAAAAAAATTATTAAATAAGTAATTAATTTTATAACAATCATGCTTATTCCCTATATTCAAATAATTTAATTATTATTATCTATTTTAATTTTTTTATTTTGGAAGTGCCCCAACTTCTTGTAATAATTTTGCTGACCCTTGTATATCTGCAAGATCAGACAAATTAATATTTGCTTTTGTTATTTCATTCAGTGGTGTTAATAAAGGATGTATTTTAACATCTTCTATTAAAGGATATTCTCTTGTCGAATTTACAAAATAATTCTGAGCAAGTTTCGAAATCATAAAATCAATGAATTGCTGAGCATTGCCTTTATTTTTTGCGGTACTTAAAATGCCTATGGGAGAAACCATAACCATTGATCCAGGACCTTCTGATTCTAAATGATGATTTCTAGCTTTAAAGTTATCTCCTTCACCCGCATCCAATATAAATTTATACAAGTAATAATGATTAACTAACCCAATATCAATTTCAGCTTTTCCTACAGCTTCTACTTGAGGAGTATTTTTAGGATAAATTTTCACATCATTAGCCATCATACATTTAATCCAAGTTTTGGTTTTATTTTCTCCCCATATGTTTCTCATAGCAGTTATCATAGTTTGAAAAGAAGAGTTTGTTGGAGCCCAACCTATCCGTCCTTTCCATTTCACATCACACAGATCATATAAAGTTTTTGGTAAATCTGAAGATTTAACATTATCAATGTTATAAACCAAAGTTCTAGCTCGACCAGATATTCCTATCCATTTACCTTCATCAGATTTAGCCCACTTTGGTATTTTTTGTAATGAATCAGGTGAAAGTTGTGCCAGCATATCTATAACACTTCCTAAAGCTCCAGGATCTTGAGCATAAAATATGTCAGCAGGGGTTTTTGAGCCTTCTAATAATAATTGCGCAGCAATTTCTGTGCTAGTGCCATATTTGACTTTAACATTTATACCACTTATTGATTTAAATTGATCAACAACAGGGCCAATCAAACTTTCTTTTCGTCCTGAATATATAACAAGATTACCTTTAGATTTCTCTATTTCTTTAACTATTTCTATAGGGACTTCTCTAATGATTTCAACAGATTCTGTATTCGTAGAACAAGAAATTAACAAACCATATAATATAGTTGCAAACAGTATTGATTTAGAAATCTGGTGTAATTTTTTCATAATTTTCCTTATTATTTACGGGGATTAATATCGCAACTTAATATATATTAACTCAAATCATTAATCTATAAAAATATATTTATTTTTACGTGTTTATTATTAATTTTCAGAAAAAATAGATAAATTAGTGATATATTTCACTTTCAAAATTATTCTAATTTGTGTAAAAAACATTAAAACTTGTAAAAACAAAACGTGCATTTATTTTTTTGTTAAGTGATATACTATTTCAAATTAAATCTTTTGCTTAAACGAGGTTGTTATGTTAGAAAGTTTTATAGGCAACGAGGATAATTCTCAAAAAATTAATTCTGAAAATCTAAGAAAAAATGTGGAAGAAATTTTTCAAATTATGGGTGAAAATGAATCAGATTCTAAAATAGCTGCCGATGCTTTAGTATTAGCTGATTTAAGAGGTGTAGAAAGCCACGGCATTTCAAATATGTTAAGAATATATATCGAAGGATATAGAAATGAAGAAATAAAACCTCAGGCCAAATTATCAACAATTAAAGACAACCTTGCAACTTGCTCCGTAGATGGAGATCGTGGGCTAGGCATTATAACTACTCCCAAAGCAATGGACATTGCTATAGCAAAAGCTAAAACTTATGGTATTTCAATGGTTACAATTAAAAACTCCAGGCATCTAGGTATGGCCTCATATCATGCCATACAAGCTATGAAACATAAAATGATTGGAATGTGTGTGACTTCTTGCCCTCCGCAAGTATTACCTACATTTGGCGCAGAACCTTTATTAGGAACTAACCCAATAGCAATTGCAGCCCCAGCAGGTAAAAAACCCCCTTATGTATTTGATGCTGCCATGAGTACAATAGCTGCAAACAAAGTATCTATATCAAAAAGACTTGGAAACAATCTACTACCTGGGTGGATATCAGATAATGATGGAGCTCCAATAATGGAAGAGTTCAATCCTGAAGAATATAAAGTAAAAGGGGAAAATTACCTTTTACCTTTGGGTAGTACAAGGGAATTAGGATCCCACAAAGGTTTTGGGCTTGCAGGAATGGTTGATATCCTTGGTGGTATTCTGAGTGGCGGAGGTTATGGAGCAAATCCTGGGAGACCTAATTTTGGGCATATGGTAACCGCGTACAATATCGATTCTTTTAC
>CAZMBU010000032.1:0-1182 GCA_964564565.1 uncultured Dehalococcoidia bacterium
AGGATAATCATAAATCATATCTTTAATAATTCCTTTTGCTTTAGTTTCGTTTCTGGCAGTAAAAAGAATATTCTGATTATCGTTAGCCAAGTATTCTAACATTTCAAAACCAATGCCAGAAGTTGCACCGGTAATTAAAGTGGTTTTTTGCCCTGACAAAACATTTATATTATCTGAAAATTGCATATTAAGTTAATCCTTGTTTATTCATAAAGCTTTAGACTATAATTTATTAACTATTTTTATAATTAAATTATAAGAGATAAATATAATATGGCATACACAAATAATTCAATGTTAATAGAAGCTACAGAACTTTTTAAAAAATTGGAATTAGAAAATACTGTAATTATAGATTGCGATGTCAGTGATGTCTTTCAAAGAGCACATATTAAAAATGCCAAAACTCTACCTACTCACCATTATATTAAGCAAAAAGGATTTGACAAAGATCCTAAAAACAATCCCCATATTATGGAGAAAAATGATTTTCAAAAATTAATAACAGATTTAAATATAACCCAAAATTCAGAAATAATTGCATATGACAATTCTGCAAGTCTTTATGCAACAAGATTCTGGTGGTGTCTTAATTATTATGGCATTAAAAATATAAAAGTATTAAATGGTGGATGGAAAAAATGGATATCAGAAAATTACCCTATAGATTCTGGATTTAATTATCCATTTTCATCAAAAAATTATAATTCAAACTCGCAAAAAACAGATATAAAAATTAGCGAAAACAATTCATACATTTGTAAAATCACTGATATGCAAAACTCACCAAACACAATATTATTTGATACAAGAAGTGAAGGGGAATTTAACGGTACTAATTCAAGGGGCAATATGAGATCAGGCCATATGCCGGGAGCTGTACATATAGAATGGTTGGAATTTATGAATGATGATCACAACTTTAAATCAGAATCTGAAATAAAGAACATATTAGATGCAAAAAATATAACTTATGAAAAAGAAATAAAAACTTACTGACAGGGTGGTATTCGTGCGGCGCACGTATTTTTCGTTCTAAAATTATTAGGTTATCCAAATGTTAGTGTTTATGATGCGTCGATGGCTGAATATGCTAATCAACAAGATACTTTGCTTGAATAACAATCAAACATTATTTAAATTTCAACTTTTTCTGTATATCAATTACTATCAGCAATAAAG
>CAZMBU010000032.1:1192-7771 GCA_964564565.1 uncultured Dehalococcoidia bacterium
TGATATAGATGCAATTAAAGCAAAACTAATCATTGCAGCAGAAAGTATCCCATAAGTTGAAAATAATGGCATTGGAGCAAATCCTAAGATAATAAAACCAGCAATACTAGATACACCGGCACCAATTAATGCTAATCCTGTTCCTTGTAAAGATATTGATATGGCAATATTCGGATCATTATTTATATTTATTTCTTGCCTAAATCTTTCAGTCATATGTATAGAAAAATCTAGTCCTACTCCTATTGAAACGGCTCCTATAGTTGCAGTAACAAAATTCAAACCAAAACCTAATGTATACATAAGTGCATAAAGCCAGGATACAATCAATAAAAGAGGGAATACTGTTACAAAAGAATAATAAAAACTTCGGGTTGCTAATAGCAAAAGAATTAACGCTCCTGCTGCTGCTACAGGGATAGATTGTCTTAAAGAATCAGTTGCTGCAGAAGTCTGTGATTCTCTTATAAAAGGAGAACCGGTAATACCATAATCAATTAACTTATCATCATAATTATCAAATATTTTGATATCTCTACTTAAAATATCAAAAGCATTTAATATACTTTCAAAATCATTAGTTTGAAGTAAACCAAATTGTAATCTCATAGAATAGTTATCATTCTTTTCATCATATCTTAAAAAATTCTTAATAGTCTGAGGTGGTATCAAAGATTCAGTATTACTTTTAGGAATTCCAATTTTAGGTGCGAGTTTAAAAAGTGAAATGATTTGATCATCATCATCAAAAATTAAATTATTATCATTATCAGTAATATTTTTTTTAGTCCCTTCAGGATGAGTTGAATAAATATTTTTCGCAAAATCATTGGATAAAATAGATTCCATTAAATCTAATACTGTAATTTCATATTATTGAGTAGAGCCGTCTAAATCTTGCCCCACATATTTATTTTTATCTAATGTTAAAGTAAAAGTATTTAAAGTGTTTACAAATTCCAATGAATCAAGTTTCCCTTCAAAATATATTTCCGCTGGTTCTCCAGCAGAATCACTGAAATATTCATCCATTTTATCTAAACCTATTACAAATTCTGAATTAGGATCAAAGAAGTCTTTCACATCAAATGTCGGTTTCAGTTTCAAAGCATAAAATCCTGCATAAACAGTAATAACAATAGTAATTAAAATAACTAAGTATCTATAATTCGTTAAATTAGTAAACAATCTTACAACATCAAAATTAAAGGGCAATATTTTTTTCCAAGATGAAGTATGTATTTTTTTGTTTACACTTTTCCCAATTGGTCCAAATATTTTTATATATAATATTGGTAAAACCAAAAAAATCAGGATATATACAGCTAAAACTAAGCCACCATATCCTGGATTTACTGCAACAGTCAAAATAACTGATGTTCCGGCCATACCTGCTGCTATTCCGCCTGCAAATATTCTTAAAAATGGATTTATATATCTGATGTTTTGCTTATATTGTATTAACCATTTATCGGCCTGCATATATATAATAGGAGCAATAATTCCGAGTAAAAAGAAAGATGAAAATGTTGCAATCGCAGCGGAAAAACCAAAATGCATTAAAGCTTCTATACCTGTTACAGCGTTTGAAAGAAAAGCTAAACTATCGCTTAATACTGCCAGAATCAAGGCTCCTGATACTGCAGCAAGTCCGAAAGATAAAGCTTTATTCATGTTATTAGGATGAGAAATTTTAGATTCTTGATATCTCCTGATAGCATGAATAGCGAAATCTACACCTAATGAAACCATTGCTATAGGAACTATAAAATCTACAATTAGTCCTCCTTTAATTCCTAAAATAGAGCTAATTCCTTTTAACCATAAAATAAGCGCAGATATACCAAATCCTATAATTGAAACAGTATAGTATGATCTGAGGCTCAAACCTGCAATTAAAATAGCAACAATAACTGTTAAAGTAAGATAAACACCTGAAGTTTCACCTTGTTCTTGGGAGTAGAGGTTTACATCTACAGCTATAGGCCATAATTTGTAATTATTCTCATTACCAGCAAGTACTCGAACTATTTCTCTACCCAAATATTCTTTATTTAATGTAGCTTGATCACCACCAAGTCCTACATTGAATGTTCCTCCCCCAAGCTTGGCATTATCTAAAATCACATTCACTAACAATGATTTAGATGACCATTCATTATATTCACCTAATTCATTAGAAACATTTTTTGTTTTAGTATAAATATCATCTCGCGGAATTGATTCCAATAATCCTTGACCTTCTTTTGATGTTAGAATTTTATCTAATGCAAATTTAAGTTGTTTTTTATTTACCCCATTAACTCCATCAGATATGTTCATTTGAGTTTTTATGAATTCATCAGTTATATCAACAACACTTGTAACTCCAGTAGCTTCTCTGCCAGTTTCAAAATTTGTCAAATTAAATAAATAACTATCTTCATTTATTCCCGCTGTTTTAGATAAAGAAAAATTATTATCTAAATCTATAAGCTTATTTTGATTGTGTAAAATTTCTGAAAAAGCATCAGGTGTAAATATATCATCAGATTTAGATTCTAAAATCACACTGGTGAAATGATATGGGGATTGAAAATTTTCACCTATTTTTTTATTTAATTCGAAAATTTTGCCACCAGTATCAAAACTAACTTCATCAATTGTATTGTCAGATAAAGAAACATAAGAAAAAAATGCAGTTATGATGATAGTCAATAAAATGAAATATAATGGGTGGCGTGATAAAAATCTAGTAACTATATTATCCATTTATTATGAAAACACTTTTTGAATTGACGCCCTTTAAATATTATATATGATTGTATGAATATTAGCAGTGGAAATAATAAAAATTAATTTGAGTCTTTTACTATACCTTTATGTTGAGATTCATTATCAAAATATTTTATATAAAAATATTTTGATAATTTGGGGTTATAAATGTTTTTTCTTACAAATTCCAATTCGTAACCACAATTTTCGTAAAATTTAGGAGCTTGAAATGCACTTGTAACCAAATTTATATTATTATAACCAGAATCTTTATATTTATTTTCTAAATATAATATTATCTTCCGTCCATATCCTTTTTTTCTATGATTTTTTTCTATCCAAAAATTATCAATATATATTTCTGCAAACACTGTATAACCTGAAAGAACGCCAACAACTTCTTTATCTAATTTGGCAATTATATGAAACTTTTCATATTCATCATAAATTCCATGGGATTTTTCATGCTCAAAAAAGCCTTCATTAACTTTATCCTCAATTGATTTATTTAAATCTTTGTTGGTGAATTCTAAATTAATCATTTTATTTACTTAATTATTTTTTTATATACATCAGGTATAGCCGTATCCAATCTGTCAAAACCTCTCCAATGCCCATATTCAGATTCTAATAAATTTGTCACTTTTATTGTTGTATCATTTTCATTTTGTTTGTCATTAATGCAATTTTTAATTTCTTTTATAAATTTATGTAAAAAATCACGAGCATTCACCAAATCATCATGATTGCCTATCGGGCCATGTCCTGCAACAAATGTGTCAACTGACAAATTAATTAATTTATCATCTGTATCAGGCCATTCATCTGGATAACTGTCTCCAAAAAATGGCATACCTTCATTTTGAGCAACATCTCCAGTAAATAAAATATTTAATTCAGGTAAATGAATGAATATATCGCCACTGGTATGTGCTTTACCTAAATATCTTAATATAATTTCACGACCACCAAAATATAAACTCATTGTTTTTTCAAAAGTTTGATTTGGAGGCGTAATTTGAACTAATTTAGCTTCTTCAGACCATGAATCTCCAGAATTAACTACTTTTTCTCTCCATTGTTTATTCCATTCAATATCAGTCATCTCCTTATAACAATTTTGATGACCTATTATTATTGCATCTGAAAATTCTTCATTACCCCAAGCATGATCCCAATGAGCGTGAGTATCTATCACAAATTTAATTTTTTTATCTGTAATATATTTTATATCTTGTATAAGATCTCGAGCATATGATGGCACTCTAAGGGAATCAATAACCATTACTGAATCATCTCCTATAATGATACCAGCATTAGTTAATCCATCATGTAATCTAGCATATACTCCCTTTTCCAACTCTATTATTTCTGTACCTGCCGTCCTTGACATAAATTAGCTCCCTGAAATTTCAATATATAATTATAACCATTAATCTAAGTATTAAGTAATAAAATATTGACAGGTTAAATCAATTTTTAATAATCATTTCTCTTAAATTTCTGGCCATAGCCAAGCTGCTCCTCTTACACCGCTTGAATCACCATGTTTTGCCTGAACTACAGGCGTATTCACTTCTTCATCTGTGGAAATAATAAATTTATTCCAGATTTTTTTCACATTGGGGTATAACCTGTCAATATTTGAAACCCCGCCTCCTAAAACTATAATCTCAGGATCTAATATATTGACTATCATAGCTAGACCTCTAGCCAATCTATTTTCATATAATTCTATAGCTTTAATAGCATCCTGATTATTGTTTTGTAATTTTTCAGATATTTTATCAGCTGATATTATATCGCCTGTAATTTTATAAAAAGTATTTTCCAACCCAGAACCTGATAAAAATGTCTCTATGCAACCTTTTAATCCACAATAACAATCAGGACCTGGAGATTCATTTACATCAGGCCATGGTAAAGGGTTATGCCCCCATTCTCCTGATATCAAATTTGCACCTTCAAATATGTTTCCATTAATTACAAAACCTCCACCAACCCCAGTACCTAAAATCACAGCGAATAAACTAGTATATCGTTCTCCCGCACCATCAATATATTCAGAAAGTGCAAGGCAATTTGCATCATTAGCCAATCTCACTCGTCGACCTAGGATTAATTCTAAATCTTTATCTAATGATTTGCCAATAAGAACGGTAGAATTTGCATTTTTCACTAAATTAGTTTTCTTTGAAATAGTACCAGGAATTCCCACACCTATAGTTCCGTATAATCCTGTCTCTAATTCAGATTTTTGAACTAAATTTTTAATTGAGTTTAATGTACCAATATAATCGTCTTTAGGTGTTGATATTCTTTCTCTATATATTTCATTGCCATCATAATCAATTACTATACTTTCAATTTTAGTTCCACCAAGATCAATTCCAATTCTGCAATTAATTTTTTTCATAATTTTCTATATCAAACTAATTTCATTCTTTTTTTAAATTCAGTCTGAGCTTTAGTGTAAATGCTTTTATCTTCCATAAGTAATAATGCAGTAGAAGCCATAGCTTTTGTTACACAAATAGAATTTTTATGAGCAAGACCACTTATAGAAGCTTTTTCCATGTCTGGAGAGTGTCCTATTACAGGGATTTCAGATACTGCAAAATTAAAAGCATAAGATGGCATAACATGACTAACATTCCCAAAATCTGTTCCACCACCGCTTCCATATTTATTTGGAGGTTGTGGATCAAGTATTATATCCATCTCAGAAATTAAGTTTTTACCTATGCCTGCAATAGTTGTATTAGGAATGACATCTTTATATCCAGTATCTGTAGTAATAATGTTTAATTCAGTTCCGGTCATTAAAGCCGCACCTTTTGCGATATCGTTAATTTTTTCCCTTAGATCTTCAAGATATGAAGAACTTTTAGATCTTATAAGAAAATCTGCTGCGCAAAAATCTGGAACTATGTTAGGAGCTTTACCTCCTTCTGTTATTATTCCATGTATTCTTACATCATCTGTTACATGTTGTCTAATAGAATCTATCCCACTAAATAAATGTAAAACAGCGTTCAACGCATTTAAACCTTTCTCAGGACTAACTGCTGCATGAGAAGATTTCCCATAAAATTCATAAATAATTGGGAATTCTGCAAGGCTCATTCCTTCACCCATAGGTACATTGTCCCAAAAAATAGTTTCATGTGATGATCCATGTGAAGATAAAGATATATCTACATCTTTAAAAATATTTTTTTCAAGAAGAGTAATTTTTCCTCCATCTGCTTCCTCTGCCGGGGTTCCAATTAATCTTACTTCACCAGGGAAATTTCCATTTAGTGCCAAAAAACCTAAAAATGCTCCTATATTAGTTATAGCAATAAGATTGTGACCACATGCATGACCTATGTCAGGTAAAGCATCATATTCTGCTAAAAAAGCGATAATTGGGCCTTCAGAATTGCCTTTAATTGAAGCAGTAAAAGCAGTTGGAACATCTTCGATAATATTTATCGGAATATCATAATTTTTTAATAATTTTGAAATATTTTCAACTGCTAGAAATTCTTCCCATTTAATTTCAGGGTTACTGTGAATATCATTACTTAATTTCAATAAATCTTCTTTTATTGTTTCGATTTTTTTATAAATATTATCTATTTTATTATTCATATCAAATTCACAATTTACTTGGGGTACAAGTAGTACAAATACTCTGTCCGCATGGAGTTCCGTCAAAATAATACAATTTTGCAAGTTCATCTATATCATCTTGAGTAAAACCAGAAATAAGTTCTTTAAAACGGATTGATTTTATTTCTTCAATCTCTTCCCCCACTTCACGTAAATATTTTTCAACTT
>CAZMBU010000033.1:0-7663 GCA_964564565.1 uncultured Dehalococcoidia bacterium
CTAAACTCATATATGAGCTTTGTCCTATTAATTTTAAATATTTCTCATATCTTTCATAAATATCATCCACTCCAATATTCAACAATGTTTCCGAACCAAAACCTTCAACGGTGTGAGATGCTACAACTGTAGCTAATACTGAAGCTATAAATATATTATCAAAAGTATATTCATTTCCGATTTTATCTAAATAACCAAAAAACGATCCAGCAAAAGAATCTCCGGCTCCCGTCGGATCTTTAACATAATTGGTTAAATATCCTGGAATACTAATCTCGTAATCTTTGTTGAAAATCAAAGCTCCGTGTTCACCTTTTTTTATCACTGCAAATTCTGCACCTGACTCTAAAATTTTCAATCCTGCATTTTTTAAATTGTTATCCCCAGTCAAAGCACTAGCTTCATATTGATCAATTAAAATAACATTGGATCTTGATATAACCTTATTTAATAATTCAGTTGAATTATTAATCCACAAATCCATAGTATCCAATCCAACAAAAGACTCAGGATTGATATTCTTACATTGCTTTAAAACATCTAACTGTAATTGAGGATTAATATTAGCTAAAAATATAATGTCAGATTTTTTTGCATTATCATCTAATTCAGGGACAAATTTTTCAAATACATTTAATTCAGTAGTAATAGTTTCCCTGTTGTTGATATCAGTATTATCATAAACCCCTTCCCAAAAAAAGGTTTTACCTTTTTCTTTTTTTAAATTACTTATATTTATCGAATTATTTATTAAAAGCTGTATATGAGAATTTTCAAAATCATCACCATAAACTCCTACAGGATAAACATTAGTAAATTTAGAAGCTGCAATACTAAAATAAATTGCTGACCCGCCTAACTGTTTTATGCTTTTACCATAACTTGTTGTTACAGTATCATATGCTACAGATCCAACTACAGTTATAGACATTAATTACTCGCAAATATAATCATTGTAATTCAAACCCTGCCCTAATCCATTCGTTAACTCCACCTTCCAAGTTAAATAAATTATTTTCTATAACTCCATAAGCCGCAGAAATTTCACAGGCTAGTGCACTTCTTACTCCCATCTGACAGATAAAAGCAATTTTTTCATTAATTTCATTGTTTTTTATCCATTCTTCAATATCATTCAATGATATTAATTCAGATTCTTTAATATTCCCTGAATTGTATTCGGATAATTCCCTCACATCGATAAGCCTAATTTCATCTGTTTTAATTAAATCATATAATTCTTCAGCAGTTATTCTATTATATGGTTCCCCTTGGTACTTTTTTGGCATAAATTTAATGACCTGATTTTGAATTTGATTTATATTAAAAAAAATACGAGTTCATTATAAACTATTTATATGTTATCCTATTTTTAATTTATTTCAATTTTAACAAGGACGATGGTAAAACAAGCAGAAAATGTAAAACGTAATACTTTTGAAAACCTGAAACCACCCGATTTTGTTTGGAAATCAGGGGAATATATACCTTGGGATAAAGCTACATTTCATATCTCAATGCTAGGTTGGAGTTCAATAAATATGGTATTTGAAGGAATAAGAGCTTATTACAATAAAGACGAAGATCAAGTTTATGTATTACATCTTAACGAACATTTGAACAGGCTTAGTGAATCAATGAAAATGATGAGAATGCATCCGTATATAGAAACAGAAAAACTTAAAGAAGTTATTTTGGAACTCATCAGAAAAAACAAATACAAAGCCGACACATATATAATGCCCCTTGCCTATTTTGGTGATGGACCTCCAGGATTTTTGCCATCAGGAGATAGGGTTGGCGATATGGCTATTACTGCAAAACCAATAGATTCTCTTTTAACTTCTGATAATACATTAAATGTTAATGTGAGCTCATGGAGAAGAATATCAGATGATGTAATGCCCCCTCGTATAAAATCTATAGCAAATTATCAAAATGGGAGATACGCCGCAGAGGAAGCAAAACTCAATGGATACGATCAGTCTTTAATACTTAATTCAAAAGGAAAAGTTGCAGAATCTACTTACACTTGTGTTTTTATGATTAAAAACAAAACACTGATCACACCTTCTGTGACCTCAGGTATTCTTGATAGTATAACTAGAAAATCAATAATAGAAATATCTAAAAATGAACTTGGCTTAAAAGTCGAAGAAAGAGATGTAGATAGAACTGAATTTTATGTTGCAGATGAAGCATTCATATGCGGAACAGGAGGAGAAGTTCAATTTATAGGGAAAATTGATGGTTATACTATAGGCGATGGTACTCCAGGGATTATATCGAAAGAAATCCAAACTTTATATCATAATTTAGTCAGAGGATTAGATCACAGATATTCTCATTGGAGAACACCAACTTATTAAATTAAAAATTTTTATAAATTATTAACAAGGAGAAAAACATGCCTACTTCACCAATATCAGGATCAGAACTTGAAGATTTAAAATTAATGGCTCAAAATCATTTTTGGCCACATGCAAAACCAGCCGGAGACATGTCAGAAGAAACTGGATTGAAAACTATAACTAGCGGAAAAGGTGTTTGGCTATACGATGAAAAAGAACAACCTTGGTATGATACCACTTCATGTTTGTGGTTAGTTAATTTAGGGCACGGCAGAACCGAAATAGCTCAAGCTGCTTATGAACAAATGAAACAAGTAAGCTTTACTCCTATGGGAGCAGTAAGCCCACCCACAGCAAAGTTATCAGCTAAAATAGCCTCAGTAGCACCTGATAAAGATTCAAGAGTTTTCTTTGTATCTGGGGGAGCCGAAGCGAATGAAACCGCTGTCAAAATGGCAAGGAAATACCATATAAATAATGGGGAAGCTGCCAGATTTAAAGTTATAAGCAGAAGAAACTCATATCACGGGGCAACATATGCAACTATGAGCCTTGGTGGAGGAACCCGGCCACCATATGAATTCGAACCATTGATGCCAGGAAGTGTAAAAATAGCTAACTATGATAGTTACAGATATGGGTTTGGTACAAAATCTGAAGAGGAAGCAAGTGCAGAATATGCTAATGATTTAGAACGTGCTATTCTAGGACAAAACCCTTCAACTGTATCAGCATTTATTGCTGAACCTATTTCAACAGCAACAGGAATACATGTCCCTGTTAAAAGTTATTTTCAAATGATAAGAGAAATTTGTGACAAATATGGTGTTGTCATGATTTCTGATGAAGTAATTACTGGCTATGGGAGAACAGGATCATGGTTTGCGATTGAACAATGGGGTGTAGTACCAGATATAATTACTTTTGCAAAAGCTTGTACAAGTGGTTATCTTCCTATTGGGGGGGCAATTGCAACCAAAAAAATGTCCGATGCTTTTATGGGAGATGATAGTAAAACATTTACTCATTTAATGACATTTGGCGGTAACCCTGCATCAAGTGCTGCAGGAGTTAAAACATTAGAAATAATGGATAATGAAAAAATGGTAGAAAATTCTAAAAATATGGGTGAATACATTATGGGGAAACTTGAAGAATTGTATCAATACGATATTGTAGGCCATGTCAGGGGTGGCAAAGGTTTACTAAATGCAGTTGAACTAGTTAAAAACAAAGAAACAAAAGAGCCTTATCCAGATCTAGCAAAAAAATTAGGTCCTCTTTACAACAAATATCAAATGATCGGACTTCCTTCGCCTGTAGGTATACAAATAGCACCTCCAATCTCAGTCACTAAAGATGAAATAGATGACCTTGTAGAAAGAGTTGAAAATGTAATAAAGGATCTGAATTAAAATATCAAATGATATTAATTTAATTTTTAACTAAGCAATAAAATTTAAATGTCAAATAAAGATTTACTTAAAATTGGCAAAAAAAAATTTAAGTCTAGGCTTATGGTGGGAACAGGACGCCATAGATCAAATGATGAAATGGTCAATTCTATAAATGCCTCAGGAGCAGAAATAATAACTGTTGCTATCAGAAGATTAAATCTTGAAACAAAATCAAAAAAATCAATATTAGACTTTTTTGATTGGAATAAATTTACCATTTTACCTAATACAGCAGGATCAAAAACTGCAAAAGAAGCTATTTTTACAGCTGAACTTGCCAGAGAACTAACTGGTACTAATTGGGTCAAATTAGAAGTAATACCAGATACTAAATATTTATTACCAGACCCTGTGCAAACTTATGAAGCCGCTGAAAAATTAGTTAAAAAAGATTTTACTGTACTTCCATATATAAATGCAGATCCTGTTTTAGCTCACAAACTAGAATCAATAGGATGTGCAACTGTAATGCCGCTGGGATCTTCAATAGGTTCAGGTAATGGAATTCATACATTAGAAGAAATTCAAATAATAATTGAACAAGCAAGTGTTCCGGTAGTAATAGATGCCGGATTAGCTGTTCCATCTGATGCGTCTCAAGCAATGGAAATTGGCGCAGATTGTGTTCTTGTTAACACTGCTATTGCACAAGCAAAAGATCCTATTCTAATGGCAGAAGCCTTTAAATTAGGCGTAGAAGCAGGAAGAAAATCATACCTTGCAGGCAGAATACCAAAAATGGAACAAGGAAAAGCGAGTAGCCCAACTAATAAAATAGCAAAACAAAATTAATGCTCATTCAAAAATTTGATCTTCCATATTATTTAATGTTGATAGTTGATCTTTATTCTATGAAAAAAACTTACAAGAAGCCTGATGATTTCATTTTTAATTCAATAAAATCCGGTGTAAACATGGTACAGATAAGAGACACAAAATCTGATTACTCAAACAAATTATCTCTTATTAATAAAATTAAAACGAAATTTAAAAATAACTGTACTGTAATAGTAAATTCTGATTACAAATTAGCTTCAGAATCACATGCAGATGGGATTCAAATCAAAGCTTCAGAATGGGGAAATTTCAATTTTTCAAATCTTAGGCCTAATCTTTTAATTGGAAAATCAACTCATTTATATGACAATCATGAAATTAACAAAATACAAAAACCAAATTATGTTATATTTGGAACAATTTTTCCTTCTAAGTCCCATTTGAAAACTGAACCCATTGGATTAAATAAATTTAATTCAATTAAAAAGAAATACCAATGCCCCTTAATTGCAATTGGAGGTATTAATGTTAATAATGTATCTAAAGTTATTAAATCAGGAGCTGATGGAGCTGCATTTATAACAGGGATAATAAATTCTAAAAGCCCTTACATTACAATAAAAAAAATTAAATCAAAACTCTTACAATGATATACCTAAACGGACAAGAAAATTATGAAATTAAGATTCCAATTAAAATAACTAGCCTTGTAGAAAATTTAGGACTTCAAAACAGAACTATCGCTATTGCTCATAACGGAGAAGTAATAACAAAAAAAAATTGGGATTATGTTACTATCAAAGAGAATGATACTATTGAAATTGTTAGAGCTGTTGGTGGTGGCTAAAAACATTTCATTGAAATAACTTCTACTCTTTAATGTCTTGATATCTTATCTTTGGATTTAAGTAAGCATACAAAAGATCAATTATTAAATTGATAAAAACATATACGAGTCCAAAAAGCATCATAAAACCTTGGATAACAGGAAAATCTCTACTACTCACAGCATCTAAAAATGCAATACTCATCCCTTGAATAGCGAAAACTTGTTCAACAATAATAGTTCCAGTAAATGCAGTAGCAAATATAAATCCTACAATAGTTACTATAGGCATAGATGCATTTTTCAAACCATGCCTACCAAGTATAATTATTTCTCTTAATCCCTTGGCTCTGGCAGTTCTAATATAATCTTCACTTAATACTTCAATCATACTTGATCGAGTCATTCGAGTTATCAAAGCAATATATCCAAATGTTAATGTTATTGTTGGAAGCGTTATATGAAGTAAAAATTCACCAATATCATCAGTAAACAAACTGCGAAAACCAAATACAGGAAACCATCCAAGTTTTATACAAAAAATATATATTATTCCTGAAGCAAGCCAAAATGAGGGAATGCAAAAACCAAAAACAGAAAAAATCATTGCCGATCTATCTATATAAGAATTCATTTTCCAGCCAGCTAATATGCCCAACGGAATTCCGATTCCAAGAGAAAAAACAATACTAGTAATCATTAATGTAACAGACGCTTCAGCTCCATAAGATATTAATTTTATAACTGATTGCCCTGTGAATAATGAAGTGCCAAAATCACCTTGAAAGATTCCTGTAATCCACTCCCAATATTGAATTAGTGGCGGTTTATCTACTCCTAGAGCTTTTCTAGCTTCTTCAATATCTTCAATAGATGCAAATTGAATATATTCCCCACCCAAAAGTACTGCAGCAGGATCTCCAGGTGCAAGATGCAAAATAGAAAATGTAAATAATGAAACAATAACCAAAACCGGAAAAGTTAAAAGTGTCCTCTTAATTATGTATTGCCACATAAATCTTCCAAAAATTTATATTTTATTATTTCATAACAATCAGACATAATTAGTGATTATTTATCCTCTTTTTTCCAATCAGCACAGTCTTTTAAATATTTTGTATTATTACTAATACTTGGTGTGGAAATAAGATAAGAACAATATTGCTCTTTTAATTTGTTATTAACATATTCATTCATGTTTACTTTCAATTTCAATTCATAAATTTCAGTTTCTAATATTTGTATTTTTAATTTCATATTTTCAATACTTTCATTATTTAAAGTTTCAGAATTTGATGACAAATTTTCAGATCTAAATTTTACATTTATGTCTATATAATCAGTAAAAATAATAAAATTAATAATAAAAAAGAAAAAAAGAGAAAAAAGAGAAAATAAAATTACAATTTTCTTTGTCATAAATTGTACCTTTATAATTGGTGACCCCAACGGAATTCGAATCCGTATTCCCACCTTGAGAGGGTGATGTCCTAACCGTTAGACGATGGGGCCATTTAGTTAAATTATATTATTTATTTTCACATATTAAAAGAAATAAATACTATGGATATAGAGCTAAATCTAAAAGTCCTTCAGATTCATTCAATCCAAACATTAAATTCATATCTTGTACTGCCTGACCTGCTGTACCTTTTACTAAATTATCTATACAACTTATTATAATTAATTTATTACTATTAGGTTCAATATAAGGGAAAATCAAACAATAATTAGTACCTAATGTTTCTTTAGTAGCCGGAGGTTCATCAACAATTTTAACAAATTCTGAATCTTTATAAAAAGTTTTAAATATTTCTATTAAATCATTTTCATTATTTAATAATTTTTCATTATAATCAGCATATATAGTTGTTAAAATTCCTCTTGTCATTGGAATAAGATGGGTTAAAAAAGTAATATTATTTTTAAAATTTTCATCTAAAATCATACATTCTTGTGTTATTTCAGATAAATGCCTATGCCCATATACCGAATAAGCTTTAACATTTTCATTAACTTCAGAAAAATGAGTGTTTAATGATAATTTTCTTCCCGCACCAGATACACCTGTTTTTGCATCTACAATTACAGGAGGGCTTACTAAGCCAGATTTAATTGCAGGTAGCAAACCTAATAATGTTGAAGTAGGGAAGCAACCAGGAACAGCAACGTAATTAGAATTTTTAATTTCATTTCTGTATATTTCAGTCAAACCATAAACAAAATCTTGCAATTTTTCAGGAGATGGATGT
>CAZMBU010000034.1:0-7523 GCA_964564565.1 uncultured Dehalococcoidia bacterium
CAATTATTTAATACCTATTCCTGTGATTATAATCCCTATAAATATTAACAGGCATCCGGTTATTCTATTGAATTGCAATTTTTCATTTAGAAATAGATATCCAATTATAAAACTAATAACAATACCTATATTTCTCATTGGTGCTATAGAACTTACCTCTACGAAAGTTAGAGTATATAAAATTAGTATATATGAAGATGTATCGCCTATACCTACCATTGCATATTGTTTGATTTTTTGTTTACTTAATAACCCTTTATAAACATTTTGTTTATTTATAAAAAAACTTAAATTCATTAATGGGAAAACACCGAAATTAGTATAAAGATACATATATACAAATGGATTTATATTTATAACGCCCAATTTATCTATAAGTGAGTAAGACGTTATCATTAATCCAGTTAAAATAGAATAATTAACTCCTTTGTTACCTAAAATTTTGTTGAATTGAAATGTATTGGATTTTAAATTTGAAAAATTATTTATATTTAATAATATTAATCCTGATAAATTAATTAATATTCCAATTATTGATAACTTAGATAGAATTTCATTAATTAATGAAATTCCAAAAATTGGAGTTAATAAAATACCCAATCATCTTGAAAGAGGATAAACTTTAGAAAATTCTTCATTTTTGTACATTGCTATTAAAAAATAGAAATAAAAAAAATGAGTTATTATAGTGCCTGATAAATATATTAAATCCTGACTATTAAGTGGTGAGTAGAAAAATAGAAAGAAAGGTAAAAAGAAAAGTGAATTAAATATCCTTGAACCGACAAACAATTGTTCAGGACGTCCGCTAGATTTATAAACAGCATTCCAAGACACATGTATTAAGCCGGATGCAAATGTAAGGATTAGAGCTAATAAGTTGGTATTCATTTTTATATATTAAACGAATTCATATTAGTAAAACATTATTGATTAAGATAGAATTATATAATAATTAAATAAGGTGAAAGAACAAATGGATTTTAGTGGCAAAACAGCTATAGTTACTGGAGGTTCTTCCGGAATTGGAAAAGCAACAGTTGATCTTCTTATAGAACAAGGTGCTAAAGTTATAGTTTTAGATTTGAAAAATATAGATCTAAAACAACAAAATGATAATTTGTTCTATTATAAAATTGACGTTACTGCTGAAGAACAAATTTCAAATGTCATTCAAGTAATAGATGAAAAATTTCATACCATTGATATCTTAATTAATAGTGCAGGTGTAACTGCACGAAATGCTTTTGATAGAGAAGTTAGTGAATATGAATTATGGAAAAAAGTTTTAGAAGTTAATTTGAATGGTACGTATCTAGTATCAAGAGAAGTTGTTAAAGTAATGATTGAACAAAACCAGGGAGCAATAGTTAATTTATCTTCTATTATGGGGCAGGTGGTATACCCTGAATATTTGAATTCTTTGACGAGTCCATATCCTGTATCAAAGGGAGGAATAGTTCAATATACAAAAAACCTGGCATCTTTTGTGGGTGATAAAAATATAAGAGTGAATTGTGTTTCGCCTGCATTTATATATACCGACCTTACCAAAAATATATTAGATGATGAATTAATAGGTGCTAAATTAAAAAACCAGCACCCTATGAAAAGATTTGGAACTCCAGAAGAAGTAGCTGAAACAATTTGTTTTTTAGCTTCAGATAAAGCATCTTTTATAACAGGCGTTGATTTACCATGTGATGGAGGATATTTAATTTTATAAAATGGAACGGATAATAAGTAATGGCTAGCAGAAGATTCCCTATAGTTTTTTATAAATGGATTACAAATTTTGGAAAATCATCTTTTGATTACTCAAATATAACAGATAATATACTTATCTCTGGTGAATATGATGAAAATGATATTTTTACTATTCAGAAATTAGGCGTCAAATGCGTAATTGATATGAGAAGTGAAAATTTGTTTGATAAATCTCTCTTTGAATCAATTGGTATTAATTATTTCAATATCCCGGTTGATAATTTTTTTCCTCCTGAATTAGATCAAATTGATAATGCTATTGAGTATATTAATTCAAATATTTCAGTAGACGGTAAAATTTTGATTCATTGCAAAGAAGGTGTTGGCAGAAGTTCTTTAATTATTATTGCCTATTTAGTTACTACAGGTTTGGATTTGTTTGAAAGTATGAAATTAGTTCAATCCAATAGATGGGGAGCTAATTTGAATAATATTCAATTTCAAAAACTAAAAAAATGGTATGAAATATACAACTTTTCTTAATATTTGTTATTCATTCAGATATTTAGTTAATTGATTAACAAGGTAGCTCATTTCTGAATATTTATTATGATCTGTACCTCCAGGATTAAGATTTATATCAACAACCGAAACTGAGACATAGCCATCTTGAATTGCTTTCATATCACTGTCTTTTGGAAATTCTACGTTTTCTTTTAAATCTAATCTAAGCCAATAATAATCACCTCTTGCTCTTGATTCTTTTAGTAATATTTCATCTTCAACTTTGGGTCCGATATAAGTAGTTTTAGTTCCTTTAATTTGAGCAGATGGCAAATTGGGGAAATTAACATTTAATAGTTGAGGTTCTTTAATATTATTTTTTATTAGAAATTCACATATTTTTGATGAATATTCAATTGATGATGTGATATCAGTTCTTACAGCATCAAGTGATGCAATTGATAATGCTACTGATAGTGAACCGAGTAAATATCCATGAATAGCAGCACCTGCAGTTCCAGATATTAAAAGATCTGAACCCATATTTGCACCATAATTAATTCCTGAAAAAACATAATCAAAACCTTTGGGATTGATTTCTTTATTTGCTAAAATCACACAATCTGATGGAGTTCCTTCAACTGCATATGCATTCACATTATCAACATTTATATTAACTGGATTGTACCTTAGTACATCTCTTAAAGTTACACTTGGCCCTTTACCTGATTGGTCTCTGTCAGGAGCGACAACAGTAACATTGCCATATTGCTTTAATACCTCTGCTAATTTGCTAATAGCGGGTGAATTTATGCCGTCATCATTAGTAACTAAAATTTCCATTTTGATTTTACCCTTTGTTGATTAATTTATTTAATTGAGTGTGAATGAATTATATTCCAGATGATTTACATCAGCAATATTCTTGTAATAGAATGAATTACCTAATCATTATCGAAATATTAAATTATTATGAAATCTCAAAGACATTTATTTAATATCCCTGAGGAACATGCATATTTTAATACTGCATATTTTGGATGTTTACTTAATGAATCAGTTAATGCGGCTACATATGGTGCAAATTTAAAAGCACAACCATGGAACATTCATATGTCAGATTTCTTTACGGATGCAGATATTGCGAGGCAATTATTTGCCAAATTAATTAATACTGATCAAAATAATATAGCTTTAATCCCTTCTGCAAGTTATGGGTTTGCTACTGCAGCTAAAAATATTAATTTAAATTCCAATGATTCAATAATGGTTTTGTCAGAACAATTTCCTTCAAATTATTATATTTGGGAACAACTAGCTATTAAAAGTAATGCAACATTATCTGTGGTACCTAGACCTGAAGATGACGACTGGACAACTAATATATTAAATACAATTGATGATAGTGTGAAAATTATCTCTTTATCTAATAATCACTGGACAGATGGTGGATACATTGATTTGGAAAAAATTTCTAAGAATATTTCAAATTCAGATATCGCACTTTTGATTGATGGTACACAATCAGTAGGTGCTTTGCCTATAGATGTTGAAAAAATCAACCCAGACTTTTTGGTTGTTTCAGGATATAAATGGCTATTAGGACCGTACAATCTAGGATTATGTTATGTTAATCCTAAATATCATGATGGAGACCCATTAGAATATTGGTGGGGTCATAAAGAAGGAGCAGAAAATCCTACAAGTTTAATTAATTATCCAAGTGATTATTTACCTGGTGCCAGAAGATTCGATTACGGTCATAAAGGAAATTTTCACTTACTTCCTCCTTTGATTAAAGCTCTTGAACAGTTATTGAGTTGGGGAGTTAATGAAATATACAAATATACCTCTGAAGTGAATAATAAAATTATAGAAAATCTATCAGATATTGGTATTTCAACAATTGATGATAAATACAGAGCAGGGCATTACCTTGGAATAAGATTTAATGATCGTATTTCATCTGAATTTACAAAATATTTAACAGATAATAATGTACATGTTAGTGTTAGAGGTACAAATACAGTTAGAGTTACCCCACATTTATGGATAAATGATAATGATATAGATAAATTTGTTGATGTTGTTAAAAATTATTTTAAAAAGTAACTAAACATTGATTAACTATATAAATCATAATAATTATAAGATTGCATATTCCACATGGAATTCAAATAATGAATCAATATACACTCTTTTATTTGTTCATGCCTCAGGATTTCATAGAATGATTTGGAAACAAATTATAGAAAAATTACCGGATTACAACTGTGTAAGTATTGATTTGGCTGGGCATGGATTAAGTGATAATCCTGATCATGATTATAATTGGAATCAATTCTCATCGGAATTAGAATCTTTGATTTCTGAATTGAATTTAAATAATATTATAGGAATCGGACATTCATTAGGAGGTTATGCTATCACTCATGCTACGAAAAAACTAAGAAACAGATTTGCAGGATTGATATTATTTGATCCTTCTATATTTACACAAGATAAATATGCACAAAATCTTAGAAGAAAAAAAGATTTTATACACCCTATAAGTAAAAGGCGTAATTTATGGAATTCTCCTGATGAAATGTATAAAACCTTTGCTTCAAGACTCCCATTTAAATTATGGGATAATAAAGTCTTAAAAGATTATTGTGAATTTGGCTTAATAAAAGATGATTATAATAATATTTTTCAATTGTGTTGTCCTCCTTGGGCTGAAGCTAGAATGATGTCTGGTAGTTCACCCTATGGAATATTTGAAATAATTGACAATTTTAAACATAAAACATTAATCATTCGTGCGGGAGGTAAAGATTCAAACGACAATAAAGATATATTCTCTACTTCGGTTACTGATCCCAAATTAAGTGAAATGTTTTTGAATGGTCAAGATTTGTTAATAAATGATGTTACTCATTTTATACCGCAAGAAAAACCAGAAGAATGTGCTAAAATTATTTATGATTTTATTAGATAAATTTCAACGGTAAATTAATGAATTATGAAGCAATTATTTTTGATATTGATGGAACTTTAATTGATTATGATTATTCCCAATTTCAATCACTTGATAAACTATTAGATATTATTCCTTGGAATAATGTTTCACGACCTCCTACAAAAGATGTTTTTGATTATTGGTATAAAGAAAAAAATGAATTTTATACCAGACCGGATTCAAATCAGATAAATCAATACGATCAACAGAAAATTATATTAGAAAATGTATTGGCTAATTGGAAAATAATTGTTGATTCCACTCAATTAACAAATTCATTATTTGAATTATATGAAACTACTTGGAGAGCTTATCCCGACGTACTTGAATGCTTATTCAATCTAAATAAATACAAAGTCTGTATTATTTCAAATGGCGAAAGTGAATTTCAAAGATTAAAACTAACTAAAACTGGTTTAGACAAATATTTTTCTGAAATATTGATATCTGGTGATATTAAGATTAAAAAACCAAATCCTATAATCTATCAAACTATGTCAGATAGAATTAATATATCTTTAGAAAAGTGTGTGTATATAGGTGATAGATTAGATTTTGACGCTATTGGTTCTTCTGAAGCAGGGATGCTAGGTGTATGGTTAAATAGAAAGAATATTTCCGGTAAGAAAGTTCCAAAAAGTATTAAAACAATTACTTCTTTGCAACAATTATCTTCATTACTAATATAAGTCATTGCTATTAGGCTTTTTCTTTTATATATTATGACAATTATCTGTTTTGTGTATTTAATTGGCTACAAAAAAAATATCAACTTCTGAAAATAAAAATAGGTGGATCCTCGCGACATTAATTTTATTTGGACACACAATTAAACATATTTATGTTTCAGCATTAAATGTAACTTTATTACCAAATATCAAACAATCTTTAAATTTAAGTGCAACTACATATGGTAGTGTAAATCTAGCAGGTAGAATTACAAGCATGTCCACTACATTCTTTTCTGGGTTTTTGGGTGATAAATATGCAAGAAGATCAGGTACTCTATTAGGCATTTCTTTATTTATTTCTGGAATTTCATATTTGATGCTGAGTTATTCTGATACCATATTATTATTAACAATATCAATGTTAATTAGTGGAATTGGCCCATCTATGTATCATGCTCCAGCATTAGCAACTTTAGCAAAAAAATTCCCGAAAAACAAGCTTTTGCTTTATCCTTGCATGGGACTGGTGGTAGCTTGGGAGAAACTTTTGGACCACTTATTTTTGGATCATTATTGATTTCTACGCTATTGATTGGATGGGAACAAGCAATGCGAGTATCCTCAATCATTCCTATTTTAGTAGGAATATTGGGTGGTACTTCTATTAATTATTTTTTGAGAAATGATATTTCTAAAAAAGTTAATTTAAAAGATTATTATTCTGGGTTGCAAATAATTTTCACAAACAAATTATTAATTTTACTAATTATAGCGGCCGCAATAAGAGGAATGGGAGAATCAGCTTTAGATACTTTCTTACCAGTATTTTTCTTAGAAAATTGGAAATATTCTGTTAATCGAATAGCCATATATAAATCATTAATGAGAGCGAGTGGAACTATTACTCAACCGCTGTTGGGAATTATAGTTGATAAATCTCACCCACTTACTCTTCTTATTCCCAGTTTATTGTTTCTTGGTTTTATGTGTTTAACTATTCCATTTATAAACGATATAAAATTATTGTCTATTCCTGTAATTCCACTTGTATTGTTACTTATGGGAATATTTGAGTTTTCTCTTCAAACTATTTTTGTATCCCTGGGGTTAGATATTGCAAAAGCTAATAAAAAAGAATCAGAGGATATGAAATCCACTATTGTTGCACTTATGTGGGGAGCTATGTCTTTAGGACTAATTTCTCCTGTTATTGGAGGTGCTATAGCTGATAATATTGGGATGCAATATACTATAATTTATTCCGGAATTTTAATATTACTTTCTTCTTTATGTTTAATATATTTGAAAGTTCGAATGTAGTTATTCATATATTAATAATCTGATTTTATGATAAAATATACTTTATCGTGAAGGAGAGTAGTATTATACTCAGCAACCTTTTAACCTTTTAAGGTGCTTTAGACGAGGTTCATAATGAGCAAAGAGGTTATTGAATAATTTATTGTCCTTCATTTTATAAAAAGTGAAGGATTTTTATATTTTGATTAATTTTGAAAACATATTATTAATAGATGGTGCCATGGGCACTTCTATACAAAATCTCAATCTTTCTTCTTCAGATTTTTATATAGATAAAACAATAATTGCAGAAGACAGCAAAATAGTGATTTCTGTGAGCG
>CAZMBU010000035.1:0-7443 GCA_964564565.1 uncultured Dehalococcoidia bacterium
TATTAATATAGCAAGCCCAAACAAAGCTGTTGTTAGCGCTGATGGTTTTGATGAAGTAGTACTTGGAGAGAAAGATAAAATAGATGTAGAAATAAGTAAGCATGTGACAAGATTTATAAGGTTAAATAATCAATCTGATTTTTATAAACAGTTAACATCTAGATTAAAAAGAGATGTGCTTAAAAATGAATAATTAATTATATAATGATATAATAGTTAGTGACAATTTTCACTATATGTTTTTAAAGGATTAATTTATGAGATATATTTTTTTTGTTTTGATTACATTGCTTATGATTATTGGCTGTAGTTCGTCAGATAATCAATCAAATAAAACTGAAGAAATTACTAGCCCACCCCCACCTGCAAAAGTTACTGGAGATTTGAAAACCGAAAAAGAATTGTCAGCCCAAGAAAGTAAAGATAAGGGAAGATTAGTGGAAGTTCAAATGTTGGATGCTGGCGAAAATTATATTTATGAACCGGCTGATTTAACCTTTAAAGTAGGGGAGAAGATAACTTTTAAAATTACTTCTGAAACTGAATTTCATACATTTACAATTGATGAACTAGATTTATATGAAACTGCTGATGCAGGTGAAAGTTATGAATTTACAATAACTTTTGAAACTGCAGGAACATATAGATTGTACTGTGTTCCCCATGAGACATTAGGTATGATTGGAGAAGTTACAGTTCAATAATTATTAATTGCTTTGGATATTTTATATCCAGTTATATGATTTCGATTTAATTAGAAAATCATCTACTATATACTTATTTCCAGCTATAATCCCTTCACTGAATAAGGTTATTTGCTTTCCATGTCTATCTACGACTTTTCCCCCAGCTTCAGTTATCTGAATTATTCCTGCAATTTGGTCCCATATATTTAGTTTGTAGCATATGAATAAGTCAGATCTACCACTAGCTAAATATGAAAGGCTTAAAGCAGCAGACCCCGAAATTCTTAAACCTATGATGTCAGCATAAATTTTTTGTATAAAATCAATAGTTTTTTGACTTCCTATCCCAGAACCTGGTATTTCTGCAGATAAAAAACAATCATCAAATTTCATTTTGTTTGAAACTTTGAATTTTTTATCATTTATATAAAAACCTTGATTTTGGACCGCATGAAATATTTCTTTTCTGTTGGGATCGTATGTGTATCCGGCTATTATTTTATCTCCGTATGTTAATCCCAGAACAATGGAGTAATGTGGGTACCCATAAAAGAAGTTTTTTGTACCATCAATTGGATCTATAATCCAATTATAATCATCATTTAACAATTTACCCCCATTTTCTTCTCCGAGAATGTTGTGATGGTTAAAATTTTTGATAATTTGGTCGGATATAAATTGTTCGATTTCTATATCAATTTTAGTTACTATATCTTTTTTTGATTTAAATATTGGTTTCAGATTATAATTTTTAGAGCTATTTAAAAATTCACCTGCTGAGATTAATATTTCAATTATTTGATCATTAAATGGTTTTCCATTTTTAGTATTGGGGATAGGAGGGGAATTATTCATTGATTTTGGCTTCTATTAATTCAAATTCAACTTGTTTATCATTTATTAAATTTCTAATGTGTCTTTGTTTTGTTGATAATTTACTTTTATTAGTTTTAAATTCGACTAATATAATTTTATCTTCATTAAATTGAATTCCATCAATTGGATTACCTAAAAATTTAAAATCTTTTGAATTGTATGGATAGCTTTGTTCAAGAGGAAAAAATTCTTCACTTATTTGGCCGTATTTCGTACTGAGACTGATTTTGTCTGATGTTATTTTGGTCAAATTGTCTTGAAGTTTATATATTTTATTTTTGTAATATGATTGGGATATAAATAAAATTATTAATATTAATAATATGATTATTGACAAAATTATATTTAAATCAAGCATATAAATCTCTCTTAAAATAAATTGGTTAAATATTCATTTAATTTAGCTATGTGTATAATATCAAAATTAAGTTTATGTTTTTTAAAGATTTCAATTTCGCTTTGTAATTGAATATTTATTATATCTATTAACCCATTTGAATCAGAATTCCTTTCCCATCCAGAATCTCCTTTTGTAGTATAAACTAAAATATGGCATACATTTTGAATCTTTTTTTTGTGTAATTCACCTGTTGTGTGTAAGTAGGCAGGTGCAAAATCAATGAAATATGGAATGTGATATTTGTTCATAATTTGTTTGATAATTTTTTCTTCTATACTGATAAGTTCATTTAACTTTTTATTCTTATCTTGGTTTTCAGTAAAAATCAAAAATGAAATATACTTTAAATCTTTTGATTTTTTTGATATTGGTAATTGAAATTCATCTAGTGAGGGTAAGATTATATTGTGTTTCCCATATTCGTTTTTTGCCAGTTCAACATTAGGTTGAGTGAACGGATTAAATTCTGTACCGTTTTCAGATTCCAAAAATGACAAAGTGGCTATTATTAATTGGATTGAATATATGAAAATCCCTAAATTTTCTTCATTAATATTTTCTACAATTATTGATTGACGATATTCTTTGTTATTAATATTTGCAAATAATAAATTTACTATATCTTTTCTAAATTTGAATTTTATTAAATTTGAATTTATAGGAATTATGTGCCTTGAGTTTTTTGCCAATGACTCTGAAATCATTTGTTGTACCCATAATAATTTGGGATCTTTTTCATTTGATGAAAGTAAATTTATAATATCAATTTTACAATCTAACATTTTTGATAAATTATTGATAAAATTAATTAAAGAATGATTATTGCTTTTGATAGAACTTTTAAATTCTATAACTGATTCAAGCATTTTCTTAATATTAACTCCAGAAATTGCAGCTGATATTAATCCGGTATAAGTAAAAGCTGAAAATCTTCCAGGTACATATGGCGGGTTACAAAATATTTCTAAGAAATTATTGGATTTTGCAAAGTCATATAAATCAGAACCATAGTCAGTAATAGCTACAAAATTATTTGATACTTCATATGTATTTATTATATTTTCCATTATTGTTTTTGTTTCTATGGATTTCCCATTCTTAGAAACGAAAAAGATAAGAGTTTTTTTGTAATTATTAATTACATCCTTTATGTCGAGATCTTGAGTGCCATCTATAAAATAAAATTTAGGTTTAAATGATTTTTGTTTATCATAAAATCCTTCATATATTTTTTCATTATTTAGCCATTTTTCACTTAATAATAATTCAGGGAGAATTGCACTTGCTCCCATACCAATAAAAACAAATTGCTCATAGGATTTTGACATATTTATAAAATCATTAATTCCTTCTAATTGTTTTAACATAAACTCTGGCGAATCTATCCAGCCTAGGAAATTTTGAAATTCTGTATGATAACTTGAATTTTTCTGAGGATTTAACAACTCTTGAAGAAAATTTTTGATGTTATTATATTTATCGTGACTTGAATTATCTAATTGATTTTTTAATAGTTCCGATATTTTGTAATTTATCATCATATTTTTTGATTTATTTTTTTTGATTTAGGATATAGAGTAAATATTAATAAACTACCAAGAATTAATGGGACAGAAAGTATTCTAAAATAAATAATTGTATTGTAGTTAGCAACAATTACCCCTGCCAAACTGCCTGTAAATGATCCTATTATTTGACCTAAACCGTACATTAAAGCAAATGATGTACCCTGCATTCTTTTAGGTATAGTGTTGCCTAACCAATTTCCTAATGATGGATCGCTTGAAGAAACGAAAAAAGAAATTATAGAAAATATAATTATTAAGTAATTAAGTTGGTTAAATATAATAATAAATAATAAACCAGAAAATAAACAAGAAATTAGTAAAATATATTTTCTGTTTTTATTTGAATCTAAATATCCTCCAGCAAATGCACCAAATCCTCCCATCAATATAATAAAAGATGAAATTAAAGAAGTATAAAGATCTATATCATTTATACTTTGCCATTGATTTATTATAGAAGTATTGATAAATATTGCTAGCATTAGAAGTAATCCTGAAATACCAAAATCTTTTAATGATGCAAACAAGTATATAGGGTATGTTTCTTTTATATTCAATTTATATTTTTTAATATTTTTTGTCGTAGATTTTACGTAAGATAAATTTATTATTTCTTTATCAAAATAAATAAAAATTATAGGGAGAGTCAATAATCCATATAATAAATATGATAATTGCCAGGAGTACGCACTAGAAATATTAATAAAAAACCAAGGTGCTAAAGAAATTCCTATTGCCCCTCCAAGACCATGATAGCCAAATGATTTCCCGGGGTTAGTTGTATATTTCGTTATTGCGCTTAATCCAACAGGGTGGTAGATACCAGACCCTAGAGCTAGAACCATTATTCCTACAGTGAATATATTTGTATTATTTGATAATGAAAGTATTAAACAGCCTATTGTAGATAATGTTGCAAATGTAATGATCCAATAAGCAAAATTTGATTTATCACTTAATATTCCAGCAGAAACACCTGATATTCCTCGCAGTATACTCGATAAATTATAAATAAATCCCATAGTTAGAATGCTAATATTTAGATTGTCTGATACGAAATATAAAGTTAACCCAAAAATAATATGAGCAGCGTCGCTTAATGCATGAGCATAAGATAAGTATAAATTTAGTCTAAATTCTTTATTCATTTAAAATATTTTTTGTGAATGTTATCATCCTATGTTGACTAATGATATCTTTAATGAGAAACTATTTTACTGAAAAAAATACAATTTTTACTATTTATTATGTTAAATATAGCTTTACCTTCAAGTGGACCATTATATCAATCAACCATTGATTTTTTAAATGATGCTGGAATTCCTATAAAGAGATCAAGCGAACGAGCTTATACTGGGATTACGACTTTTGATGAAAATATAAAAATTATATTTCAAAGGCAATCTGATATTTGTTTATCTTTAGATAATAAAGTGGCTGATTTAGGGGTTATGGGATTGGATAGATATAAGGAATATATGAATAATTCTTCCTCGAAACTTGTAATTGAAAAAATGGGATATGGTAATTGTGATCTTGTAATTGCAGTACCTCAATCCTGGCAGAGTGTTAATAATATGCCAGATTTAATTGGAAGAAGTAGTCCTTCTATACTCAAAGTTGCTACAAAATATCCTGTACAAGCAAAAGACTTTTTTACGCGTATGGGTATGAATAATAAAATAGATTATGAAATAATTTCTACTAATGGGGCGGTAGAAGTTGCTCCCCAAACAGGGCTTGCAGACATTATCGTAGATATTAGTTCAACAGGTACAACTATAAGAGAAAATGATCTTAAAATCTTAGATGATGGCTATTTATTATTTTCACAAGCTACAATGATATCTAATCCGGCATTATTATCTAAATCCGAAGATAAATTAAAATCTGCCAAAAGATTATTATATTTTATTTTAGGTCATATGAATTCTAAACTTTACAATACTATTATATTTAATATTGAATCTGAAAATGAGAATCAATTATTTGAAATGTTAAATCAACATAATAGTATTAGAGGCATTATTGGACCAACAATAGCTAAAGTATATTCAAGTGATGAACGTAATTGGTTTTCTGTTACGATTGTAGTTTCAAATGAAAAACTCGGGGAAGCTATTGAAATACTAGATAAACTAAAGGCAGAGGGAATTACTATAGTTCAAAATAAATTGGTTTTTGACGGGACAGTTGATATAGAAAAATTACTCATAGGATAAATTGTGCCTAACCCATCTACTCATTTGCTACTACTTTACGATCAGTTTTCAAATCCTACAAAAAATGATTCTAAGGAAAATTTTGAATACGCTTTATTAGGATCAGTTTCTCCCGATCTGAGAGTAATTACTAAATCTGACAGAGAAGATTATCATTATTTTGATTTAAACTTAGGTGTGAAAGGTGATGGGATGAGAGGATTTATAAAAAATACCATTGATTTTAATGGATTAATAAAAACAAATATTTATACAAATAATTTTATCAAAGGTTACTTTTCACATCTTATTGCAGATGAAAATTGGACTGTAGATGTATTCAGGAAAATATTTATGGATAAAAACATATTCCCTGATTTTGATGAAGCTTTATTTTTGGATAGGGCATTACAAATATATCTAGATATGCAAATAAATAATCATAATATTGATTTGTATAATTACCTAAACCAAGTTGATATAAACTTAATTTCGTTTCCAGAAAATATTAATAAAAAAATAATAAATGAATGGATTAAATTTTTATCTGATTTAAATTCTAAATTTGGTTTAAATCAATGGAATCGTCTAAATTTTATGGCACATAGATTATCAAAATCACACAATTCAGATAAAATTCTTAAATTATGTGATGATTTTATGGCAGATATTACAAATGGTATAAATAATCTTTTGGATAGATTGCCAAAACTTACTTTGGAAAATTACATTTCTAATACTAAAAATGATATAAATTTTATGTTTAAGGAATATAAATATGATTAGAGTTGTAAAGGGCTTAAATGAAGCAAAAAAAGCAATATCAGATATAAGAATTAAACAGAAAAAATTAATGAATGAAAAAGGATTTTCAGAGAAAGTTCAAAATATTCTGTCTGAAGTAGAACTATACGGAGATCAAGCTGTAAAAAAATATACTGAAGAGTTTGATAATGTGAAATTACAAAACATTTCAGTTTCAGATGAATTGTTAAAAAACAGTTGGAAAAATTTAGATCAATCATTAAAAGATTCTTTATTAGTAACAGCAAAAAGAATAAAAACATTTCATGAAATTTCAAAACCTAAAGATTGGTACGATCAAAATAATAAATATGGAATAAAAAATATCCCGCTTGAAAAAGTCGGAATATATATACCAGGAGGGAATGCTCCTTTATTATCAACGGTATTAATGACAGTGATTCCGGCTAGAGTTGCAGGTGTATCTGAGATTTATATATCTACACCACCTAGTTTTAATGGGAAACCTCATCCTTCTATATTGGCAGCATGTTATCTGGCAAAAGTAGATAAGGTTTATAGCATAGGAGGAGCACAGAGTATTGCATCATTTGCTCATGGGACAGATACAATTCCTAAGGTAGATATAATTTGTGGCCCAGGAAATAGATGGGTTACAGAAGCGAAGAGACAGGTTTACGGTGAAGTTGGAATAGATGGATTGTATGGGCCTACTGAAAGTTTTATTATTGGTGACAATAGTTCTAAACCAGAATTTTGTGCAGTAGATTTTGTTTCTCAGGCTGAACATGACATCTCATCAGTTCCATTGTTTTGCACAGATTCAGAACAATTGATACAAAAAGTTCAGAATTTAATTCCTAATTACTTGAACATAAAAAACAAATCAATAGCTGAAACTGTAATAAAAAACAATGGATTATTAATATTAATTGAGAATATAAATG
>CAZMBU010000036.1:0-4434 GCA_964564565.1 uncultured Dehalococcoidia bacterium
ATATGATTAATGGTGTAGATCTAATTTCAACACGTAAAATAAAAAAAAAAACACAGAACCAAAAGTTAAAATTGGAATTTATGTAAATTATAGATTTAATGAGGTGATTTGTAAGCCGAGTTCTGTAGTGATATACACTGACGATCATCTATCTAGGCTTATTGTTACCAATAAGCTCAAGCGATCTACCCAAAGTACTTGGATATGGGAGAATCCATTTCCTTTCTATATGATCTTTCACCAGGTGGGGTTTACCATGCCTTTATTGTTACCAATAAAGCGGTGAGCTCTTACCTCACCTTTTCACCCTTACTATTATTAATAGCGGTATATTTTCTGTGGCACTTTCCTTCAAGTCACCTTGACCAGTCGTTAACTGGCACCTTTCCCATTGGAGCTCGGACTTTCCTCTATTAAAAATAGCGATCGTCCAATCACCTCATTATATATATTATTATAATATATTTTTGGAATAATACAGATTTATAAGTATAATAATAATATATATATTAATAATTGATAATTATGATGAATAAACCATCTGTCCAAAGAGACAAATCTGGATCTTTAACAATAAAGATTACATCTGATGCTGTTAATCATATTAGAAGTTTTGGAGAACTTGAAGGTAAAAATAAAACTAATTTAAGAGTTGCTGTTAAAGGTGGCGGATGTTCTGGATTGACTTATGTTTTGGAATTAGCAGAAAATCCTACCGATAATGAAAAAGTAATTAGTGAGAATGGTATGGAACTTTATATTGATAAAAAATCATATATCTTCTTGGCTGGAACTACTTTGGAATATCAAGGCGGATTAAATGGTAAAGGTTTTGTTTTTCATAACCCAAATGCTAAAACAACCTGCGGTTGTGGTACTTCATTCTCGGTATAATTATCTATGAATTTAGCTGAATTAAATTCAAATGTAAGAATATACACTCCTTCAAACTATAAGTTTATTTCTTTAAAAGGCAAGGATAGTATAGATTTATTGGATCGATTAACCACTAATGATCTTAAAAGTTTAAAATCCATGGAACATGCATATTCTTTGTTGGTGTCCCCAAAGGGAAGGATGATTGAAATTTTAAGTATATTGAATTTAGAAGATCAAATTATACTAGGTTGTTCTGCAGAGTCATTAAATAAAGTTTTAGAATGGATAGATTTTTATACATTTGGAGAAGAAGTTGAAATTAACCTCGATGAAAAAGATTATCAATCTAAAATTATGATTATGGGTGAAAATTCTATCCCGTTTATTAATTCTATTTTTGGTATTGATATGTCTTTAACCGAAGGCAAATCTATGTTTATTGCTTTAAATAAAGAACTTTATGGAAGAATTAAACTTTTAGTAGTAAATAAAAATTATTTTGATTTTGGACATTATGAAATTTATGCTTCAAAAGAAGATCTTGATTATGTTTTGAAATTATTTAAGAAAAATAATATCAATTTTAAATTTGTAGGCTATTTAGATGATGATCAATTCAATAATTATAGAATAGTTAATAATTTAGCTGGATATCCCACAGAAATTAATGAAAATTATAATCCTCTTGAAGCAGGTTTGAAAAAATATATAAACTTCAATAAGGGATGTTATATTGGACAGGAAGTGATAACTAGATTAGATACTTATTCTAAAGTTAAGAATAGATTAGTTTTAATAAAAAGCGAAGCTGAAGTGAATTCAGAATTGATTAATGACGATAAGCATATTGGAAATATTACATCTTATACTTCTCTTGATTTTTATAATGGAGATTATAA
Organism: uncultured Dehalococcoidia bacterium; assembly: GCA_964564565.1. GTDB lineage: Bacteria > Chloroflexota > Dehalococcoidia > Lucifugimonadales. The sequence goes on from CAZMBU010000036.1 coordinate 1,779, forward strand.
ATTGGCTTATATCAGAAAAAGTTTTATTAAAGATAGTGAGTCTGATTTTAATTTCATAAATGACACTGGTAGTGAGATCAAAGTTTATATTTAGATTAGATTGTAACCGCCATCTATTACTATAGTTTGGCCTTTGATCATTTCAGACTTCTTACTACAAAGAAAAATTACTAAATTTGCAATATCTGTTTTAGATAAAGATCTACCTGAAGGATTATTTAATGAATCTGATATCATATTTTTTTTATTAGGAAAACTTTTCAAAGCATCTGTTTCTACTAATCCTGCGGATATTGCATTAACATTGATACTTTTATCTGCTAATTCTACAGCCAAGTATTTTGTTATTGTTTCTAGTGCAGCCTTTGATGTTCCTACTGAAAAATAATATGGTAATACTTTCTTGGAACCCAAACTAGAAATATTAATTATTGATCCCCCGTCTTTCATTAGCTTTGATGCTTCTATGGAGCAGAGCCAAGGAGCTTTTGCATTTATATTGAATGTCCAATCCCAATGTTTTGTTTCAAGTTCTGAAGCTAATTTTTGAACACCTGATGCCGCATTGTTAATTAAAAAATTGACTTTTTGATATTTTGATTTAATTTCTTTAAAGAAATTAATTATTTGTTCTTCTTCATTTAAATTACATTTAATTACATCACATTTAACTCCAAGGTTTAATATTTCATCTTGAGTTTCTTTAGCTTCTTTATGATGTCTTGCGTAATTAAATATTATATTTGAGCCCTGCTTTGCTAATTGTAAGCAAATTTCTTTTCCAATCCCTCTGCTTCCCCCAGTTACAATTGCTATTTTTGTTTTGAATTCATTTGTTTGATTATCCATGATATTTAATCATTTTAGTTTTTATAAATGATATGTTAAATTGCCATTCCACCGTCAACACTGATTACTTGCCCTGTAATATATTTTGCTTTTTCAGTACATAAAAATCCTGCAAGGTAAGCTATATCTTCTACTTCCCCAAAATGTCCTTGAGGTATCCATTTCATAATTGTATCTTTTTGCTCTTGTTTTAAAACATCTACAGTTTCAGTATTAATATATCCTGGAGTTATTGTATTTACTGTAATATTTCTAGTTGCAACTTCTTTAGCTAAAGATTTTGTAAATCCCATCATTCCAGCTTTAGCAGATGAATAATTCGCTTGGCCAATATTGCCTCGGATACCCACAACTGAGCCTATATTTAATATTCTTCCCCATTTGTTTTTTAACATTGATTTTATAGCAGGTTTTGTGCAATAAAAAATACTATCTAAATTAGTTCTTAAAACTTTGTCCCAAGCTTCATCTGACATTCTAATTAATAGATTGTCATCAATAATTCCAGCATTGTTTACTAAAATATCAAGATTACCAAAAATGTTGATTGATTCTTGTACTATAAAACTGCAATCATTTTTGTTACTAACATCTCCTTTCAAAATTATTGATTTAACTTTGTATTTATTAATTAATTCATTTGAGATTTCTTCAGCTTCTTTTTTAGATTTATTATAATTTATTGCTATATTCACTCCTTGTTTTGCTAATTCAATAGAAATAGCTCTTCCTATACCTTTTGAAGCTCCTGTAATTAAAGCATTTTTATTTTTTATATTATTCATTGTTTATATTTGTTTTATAATTTTTCAATTTCTTTATTCATTTCATTAATTAAATCATTTTCTATCCAGATAATAATACTTTCTATAGCTTTGACTATAGTATTATGTGTTGCTTTCCCGTGACCTAGGGCTGCAATCCCATTTACTCCAAACAATGGTGCTGCACCATATGTTTCGCCAACATTGAATAAATTTAAAGCTTTAGTAGACAATTCATCAACTAAACTGTCAGAAATTTTATTTTCCAATTCTTCATTTATAAAATGTTTAATTAAATCTCCAGAGGATTCTAAGATCTTTAATAATATATTCCCTACAAATCCATCACATACCACTACTTCAGCTTTACTATAGAATAAATCTTGTGGTTCAATATTTCCTATGAAATTAAGGTTTGTATTTTTAAGTAAATCATAAGCATCTTTTGACATTTTATTACCTTTGCCTTCTTCTGACCCTACATTTAATATCCCAATTCTTGGGTTATTGATATTAAAAGTGTGTTTTGCATATACTGATCCAAGTACAGCAAAAGTAACTAGTTGAGATGGTTTGCAATCTACATTAGCCCCAATATCAAGTATAACTGTATTGGGAGAGCTTCCAATTATTGGGCCACCTACTGTAGGTCTTTCTATTCCTTTGATAATTCCCATTGTAAGTGCGCATGCTGCCATTGAAGCGCCAGTAGATCCCATAGAAATTAATCCATCAGCTTGACCATTTTTAACTAGATAAGCACTGATGACGATAGATGCTTTAGGATTTTTCTTTAATGCTACAACTGGTTGTTCACCATCTTTGATGACTCCTTCAGAAGGTATGATTGTAATTCTATTAGTTTCTATTGACTCTATTGCTTCTGGGCCTAGCTTACTTAATGAATTTTTTATTTGTATTTCATCTCCTACTAATAAAATATTAATATTATTGGTTTTTTGTACAAATAATACTGCACCTTTGATAATTTCAAATGGAGCATTGTCACCCCCCATTGCATCAATTGCTAGCGTAATTGTTTT
>CAZMBU010000036.1:4444-7420 GCA_964564565.1 uncultured Dehalococcoidia bacterium
TCCTTATTTTGTAATACAAGTATTTTTAGGAATGATATATCAAAATTCAATGATAGCGAAGCCCTTTACGGCCTCTGTTCCATTATTTTTTTTAACCACTAAATCAATTTTCAATTTATTGTCTTCATTATTAACTACTTTTCCATATGTAGTTATTTTTTCATCCATATATACAGGTGCCTTGAATTTTATATCAATTGAACTTTTTGATAGCCATAAGTCCCCATATTCTTCAAATAACATCTCAGATAAAATCCCTCCGATCATCATCCCGTGAGCAATAGTATTTTTAAATATACTTTTTTTAGCAAATAATTCATCTAAATGTATAGGATTTAAATCTCCACTGGCTTCAGCATAATTATTTACATCAGATTGTATTATTTTATTTTTTATGGATTTTAGTTTATATCCAGATGAAAATTTGTTCATTTTTCTTTTTGTACTAATAAATTTGCTATTGATTCACAATAACTGTTTTTGCTCTGATCATATATATTGATTTTCAGAGTTAAAATCCGATTTCCACCTCTTATTGTGTTTTTAGTTATTTCAGCTATTGTATGTATTTTAGAGTTTTGCAATACAGGCATAGAATTAGTTATTTTTTGAGAAAGATGTATTGTTCCTTCTGGTAATTCAAATAATTTGAATATTTCTCCAAAAATTATTGCAGTTGGAAATAATTTTGGCGTAAATTGTGTTTGTAGGTTAGTATTATTGCCATTAATACTTTCTATATATTTATTTAATATGTGCTCGCTCAGAAATATTTCTGAGTCAAGTAATATTTCTCCAGGTTTTAGAAGACTTAATTTCATATAAATTATTTAATATTTTTAAATATAAATTATATATTATCTAATGGTATATGTAACAAATGTATTACAACGTATCTGGCTTGAATAAAGAAAAAATAGGAAGTAAGCGTGAATGGTCAATAGAACCTATCAATTTGAATTATGCTGACTTAGGTATGGTGAAAATCCAATCAGGTAATTTTAATTTAATTAAAATTGATAAGGGTATTTGGGTGGAAGGTTCATTAGAAATAGTTGTAAATATGAATTGTATAAGATGTTTGAATAAATTAGATATTTGTATGGATATAAATATAGATGAAGAGTATCTATATGATGATTTTATGGATAAAAAATTTGACGATAATTTCACTATAGATGATTCTAATCATTTAAGCCTCAAGGAATGCTTGAGAGAATATATTTTTGTTACTTCTCCTAGGAAGCCTGCTTGTAAAAAAATATGCAAATTATGATTTGATAAATAGTTTGTTAAACTTGTCATTTAATGTAATATGTATTTTGGATTTAAATATGGCACCATTACCTAAGAAAAAACATTCAAGAAAAAGAAAAAAAGACAGAGCTTCTCACTTTGGTATTAAAAATGTACCTTTGACAAGGTGTAAAGAACCAAGTTGTGGAGCTTATATAGTCCCACATTCAGTTTGCCCAGAATGTGGAATGTATAAAGAAAGACAAGTATTAGATATTTAGTAGTATTATGACAAACATTACTCAATCAAATAAATATGATTCTGGAATATCTTTTGTTTTCCCAGGACAAGGAAGTCAAAAAGTTGGAATGGGAAAAGATTTACTTGAATTTGAAACTTCAAAAGATATTTTTGACAGAGTGGATAATGCATTAAATAGAAAGCTAAGTTCAGTTATTTTTGATGGACCAGATGATGATTTGATGCAAACTTATAATGCACAACCAGCAATAATGACAGTTAGCATTGCTTGTTATGAAGCAATGAAAGAAAGATGCTCTGATGATTTTCCAATTCCTAAATATGTTGCTGGGCATAGTTTGGGAGAATATACATCTTTATATGTCTCAGGAGTTTTAGATCTTGAGCAAACTGCAAAACTTGTTGCATTAAGAGGGGAACTTATGCAAGATGCTTGCGAAAAAAACCCAGGGACTATGGCTGCTATAATAGGCTTAGATGAACAAGCTGTTTTTGAGATAAGCAGGCAAACTGGTACATTTGTTTCTAATATCAATACTGATAGCCAAACAGTAATTAGCGGTAATAAGAGCGCAGTAGCTTCTGCAGTAGATTTAGCTACATCTAGAGGTGCTAAGAGAGCTATTCCTTTAAAAGTTGCTGGAGCGTTTCATTCTGATTTAATGAAACCAGCTGCTGAAGAATTGCAAAATTATATGAATGATTTAGATTTTAAGGACCCTATAATTCCAATTGTTGCAAATTGTACAGCCACTCCATTAACCTCTGCTCGTGAAATAAAAGAAGAATTGATTAATCAAATATGTAACTGTGTAGATTGGAATAAAAGTGTAAAATTTATGATAAATTCGGGAGTGAATTCTTTCGTAGAATTTGGGCATGGCGGAGTTTTGGGCAATATGATCAAAAGAATTAGTTCTGATTCTGAAATAAAATCTATCGATACAACTGAATCAATGAACTGTAATATTTAAATTTATGATTCAAAAAAAACATTTTCCTTATCATCGTAGTTATTCGAGAATTTTGGCTTTGCAATATTTATATAGAGAAGAATTTTTGACATCCTATGAAAAGCTGAAAATTAATTTAAAACAGGCTTCAATTATATTAGATGAATTAAAAATTGATGGATTTGAAACCAATATTTCAAATTACAAAGATTTAGATATTAAATATGCAAATGAAATTTTATACGGTGTTCAAACGCAAAAAAATCAAATTGATACTTTAATTCAGAATTTTGCTCCTTCATTCCCATTGAAACAGGTAGCAATAATTGATAAAAATATTTTAAGAATATGTATTTATGAAATTAAATTTAATGAATTAAATCCTAGTATTGCGATGGATGAAGCAATTGAAATCGCTAAAATTTTTGGATCTGACAAATCTGGTGCATTTATAAATGGGGTAATTGATTCATTTGTACAAAATGATAAGATATAAAATTAAGATAAGGAGTAAATATGAGTTTA
>CAZMBU010000037.1:0-7347 GCA_964564565.1 uncultured Dehalococcoidia bacterium
GCATTGATATTGACTTGAATATGATCAGTATGACCAGAAAATCCTCTTTGCCCGAAGGTTATCACTACATCTGGTTGAATTTTTTTTAAGATATCTAAATATTGTTGTTCTAAAATTCCATTTTCAAGCAACTCAAGGCCTTGATCATCATAGCCAAACTGGAACACTTCATAAGCCCCTAGAGATTTTAATACTGCTAATTCTTCTTTTTCTCTATATGGCCCTAGTTCTTCTCTTGTTAATTTAAGATCACCCGTTCCCAAATCACCTTTATTACCATTGGTTGCAGTACAAACGTACACATGCGAGCCAAGTTTAGAGTATTTGGTAATTGTACCTCCGCATGACGATGTTTCATCATCCGGATGCGCAAAAAATAATAAAATTTTACCAGAATTTGAAGATAACATAATACCTTTTAAATTATTTGAGATATTATTTTATCAATTTTTAATTACAAATTAACAGGTAATTTAACTTTATTTTGAATTTCTTTATTAACAAAATCTACCAAATTATCAGTTGGATCAAAACCAAGGACTATTTCTGGATCTGCTACAAAATTAGACATAGCATTTATATCATAAATATAAGCTTTGTCATCTTCAGAATTCACTAAATACTCTAATCCTCCAACATCAATATTTGCAGATTGAAATATTTTTTCTGCATGATCAATAATATATTTTGGGGGATCAAATTTTTCAACTAGTGTCCCCCTACCAGAAACACCATCTTTCATACCATCAATTTCTTGATCATCAATCTTGCAATAGTCTGCAGGGCATAAATTAAATTCACCTTCAGTTAAAAATATCTTTATTGCATAAACATATTTGCCACCTATAGTTTCAACTCTAACAATATATGAATCTTTAGCTGTTAAAAATTCTTGGGCTAATAAAGTTTTATCTATTCCCCAATCAATTGTATTTGTATTTAGATAATTCTCTAATTCAGTATAATCATCAAATTTGATAATATTTGATCCACTACCTCCGATATTAGGTTTTAATACGATAGGGAACTTTAAATCTTTAACAGAATTTATAATTGCTTCTTTATGATTAACGACATAAGTTTTAGGGTGTCTTATATTTAAAGATCTTAATAAATTAATCTGATTAGATTTAGAAAATTCATATGTATAAGCATCATAACCATTAATAATTCTTAAACCCAAAGATTCTAAATACTTCATATAATTTAAAGTATAAAAAATAGAATTTTCATGTCCTCTATTGAATGCAGAAGGGCTCATTCTATTAAAAATAACATCAATACCTAAATCATTTTCAGCAGATCCTGGATTAAAAGAGCTATTCCAACCTTCTAATTTTATATGGGCTATACCTTTTTGTTCTAATTTATTAAAAAACTTCTCAAACCATTCTGGATGTTCGTAATATACACCTAAAGTCTTTTGATCCATAATTTTCTCCAAAAAAAAACCCCTCTTTTTTGAATTAAGAGGGGGTTTTAAAACAAACAACTAAATAAAGCCCCGTCATGTGACGTGACAGCAACAACTATTATTATTGATGTTATTAATTAATATCATTTCAGTATTATATCAAAAATTAATTCACATTCATATCTGAGCCACAGCATAATGGGGATTTTATTTGCCCATCTCCATTTGGACACTGTGATACGCCAACAGAATTTTCACCAACCTCAGCATATACCAATTCTGATCCACATGTTCCACAAGTAAGATCTTTTACAGACATTGAACAATCACCACAAGTATAAGTCGCCATTTTATTCTCCTCTAAACTATGACAATAAATTATTATAAATATATAATAAGCTAATCGAATATATAGTTCAATTTAGTTCAACTCAATGAAAATTTCTGAAAAAGCAATTAAAGAACTTATTAAATTAAGATCTGAAAAAGTTAAAGATCCTACTAAAACTTTAAAAATCGTTACTTTTCCCTTGTGGCAAGGGGAAGGAGATTTTGGAATAGTGATACAAGAAAGATTTGATACAGATATCATTATTAAAGACAATGATAATAATGAAATTATATCTGTAGATTCTCATTTATCTGAATCTGTCTCTAAAGCTAAATTAGATTTTAAAATCATTAATAAGATGCCTAGCTTCAAAATAGATATATATTAAATTCATACCCCAATATATTGCATCAATTATCAGTGTGTGAAATGTAAATTGCAATCCTCCCAGTACAGAAAGCTTCCATATTAATTTTCTTCTCATAATTTTATCTTGAAGTAAAAATATCGTTAATAACAATGATGATATTCCCACTAAGTACAAAGAAAGCAAATCTAATATTAAGAAAAAATTATTATTTGTATCTACAAATCCAATTGAAAGAGGCATCCATAATGCTGAAAAAAACAAAATTACTATATATAAACTCAAAATATAAAGATAGTCTGATGTTTTAAAAGTTTGAAATCTGTTGTAGTTAATAAAATAGAAAGAGAAAACAAAATATCCAACAGCAGCCAATAACATTGAAAAAATTATATAAGGAATATGATTAGTCTCAATCTTACCCCAAAGAGCAGATCCATATTCGGGATAATAAACCAGTCCCCATATATAAGATAAAATTACGGCAGAACCTAAAATAAGGTTAACTAATAAAAAACATAAATTTCTGTTTTTAATCATTTAATTATCAAACTTCAAATAAATATAATCACCATTAACCCATTTTTCAGACTGATCACAATAAAAATCAGAACCAGGATCTCCAGACACTCCCTGAGAATCAATAATCCACATTCCTTCTTCATTCAAATCAGAAATCAATCTTAAATTAGCTCCCATTGGGGCTAAATAATTTGGATCAAATCCTGTATTACATACTGTAACGCCAGTACCTCCTACAGAAAAACCCCCTCTGTCATACAATAAAGACAAATCGCCGATTATAGATATCGGATGATTCAAATATACTTTGTGAAGATTTCCCCATTTCCATTTATTGAGATCTTTACCAAATTTATTTTCCAAATCAATAATTATTTTTTCCATAGTATCAATTATTAATTCTGATCTGCCAATTGATTTAATCCAACCTTTTGTATCTTCATTTCTCAAAAGATAATTTGCTGCTGCATATGCCGAAGGATAAATATGTTCAACTAAATTTTCCGGAAACCATTCTTTGGTTAAAGCAACAGCCCATTCATTAAAAAACATTTCAAAAATAGTAGCTGCAATACTTTCAGAATTCGTATCTCCATCCCAATCATTTAAAATTTCATAAATATTTTGAAATTGATTGTTGTTTTTTATAACCGCCAATAATCCGGGTAAACATTCTATAGCTCTCTCAGATTTCATGTCATACTGAATTGATTTCATTAAATTAAAATCAACATTTGTCTGACCTTCCAAACGTTTTCTTATTCTTCTCATTCTATGCCCGCTACTCCAGGTACCAAAAAAGGGATATGGGTAATCATCATTTGCAGGTCGATTATTTGCAGTTCCAATCCATCCTCTTTTAGGATTTTTCAAACTTGGCATTCCTTCTTTGGGAATTATTCCTTTCCATCCAAAATCAGGGTCCCATCCTGGTTTTATACCTTTATAATGATTATCTCTATAAGGGATTCTTCCCATTGCTTGATAGCCAAAATCCCCTTCAATAGTTCCATATACCAAGCTAAGAGTAGGTACATTCCATCCCTGGAAACTGTTCAGAAATTCTTCTGCATTATTACTTTTATTAATATTCAACGCATCAGTTACAAAACTACAATATTCAAAACCTAGCCAACTCAAAGAAATTGGAGTATCCAAATCTACCCATTGAGGTAATAATTCATTTACAATTGGTCCATTGACCGTACTTTTGATTTCAAATTCAATTTGTTTACGATTTTTTATTTTAATAATCTCTGTTCTTTTTTCAAAATTTAAAAAACTTTGATCATGTAAATATTTGTCAGGATTTTCTTCATTAAGTTTTTCATAGTACAAATCACGTTGGGAACATATATTGTTTGTTATCCCCCACGCAACATTTTTATTTCTACCCATAAAAATTAACGGGACCCCTGAATATGCCATTCCCATTACGTCAAAAGATTTTCCAGTCATGTGTATCTGATACCAGCATGACACAGCTCCAAACGCAATATGTGGATCGCTAGCTAAAATTGGAAAGTTAGTTGATGAATTTGCAGAACCTACCACCCAATTATTACTTCCTAATCCGTCTTCTGCCGAGGAAGTAGAACCACCAAAATATTCTCCTAAAATATTTCCTTTTTTATACTCATTTTGATACAAAATACTTTCATCATCTGCTTCTCCTCCAGTATAAATACTCAATAAATCGGCGTCATTAATATGTTTCTTAGCATACTCAGGCATCAATAATAAAGGCATTCTAACTGTAAGATAATATCTAAATTCATTCATAATTGCCAATGAATGTTCTGATTTCCATTTTTCAGGTTTATAATCAAGGATCATAAATTCTGAAGGCAATAAATTAGTAATTATATCTATGTAATGATTTATTCCTCTTGTAAAATGATCTAATAAATTTCTAGTCCAGTCAGACATCGTATTATATTCTGTTTTTGAAATAGAAGAAAAATTCATTGTTTTTGCCACTTTATCCAAATCCAAGCATTTATCTCCCATTACCTCAGAAAGTGTTCCGAGTGCTTTACGTCTTAAATAATCCAATTGAAATAATCTGTCAAGAGACATTGTCATCCCAAAACCAAAAAAAATTTATTCATCAGATACAGCTTGTATTTTTGGTATCCCATGTTCTTCTCTTTTAAGCACAAATTCTTTTGTATTATCAATCAACAAATTTGTTCTTAATTCATTATTTGATTTGACATTCTCACCCCACCAGGAATAAAACTCTGATTCATTGCTAAAATTTTCTGCAACAATTTGACTAATTCGATCTTCATTTCCTAATTTTCTAAATAAGTCCAGGTCAAAATTTGTATACATTTCAATAACCTTCCTGTTGAACTAAATTCTAATAATTGGCTTCACAATTTAAATCATACAACTTATTATTAATAATATAAAATATTTTTTTATGATTTCATTTCATTCTACTAAAAAAGAATATTGTGATATTTGCAATGGACCTATGGTGATAGAATTACATTGTAAACTCAGATGTACGAATTGTGGTTACACAAGAGATTGCTCAGATCCGTGAATTTATATATTTACACTTAAAATTTCTTTCCATCTTGTTGTATATGCAGGAGATAAATTGCTTTGATTCATTCTCCAATCATTCTCAAATTCCTCAGAAGCTAATTTTATAGATTCATTTCCAATAATTGAATTTATATAATCTAAAGAAGCCATCAATTTTTCTCTTTTTATTTTTTTTGAAACATCTTCAAATAAACCTAATTGATTTTGATTTACAACTGAAAAATCACTAATAATTATACCTGCTTGTTTGTAAAAAAGTCCCGGAATATAAATTTCATCTAATATCTTTAATGACTCAGAAATTATAATTGAAGTATCATTTGTTGAAAATTTTAAATTTACTTTGCCATTTAATTTGCGATTTTGATTTGGATATTTATATTTATTAGTATTGATAAAAACAGATATAGTTGATGCAACACATTGTTGTGCCCTGAGTTTTTCTGCAGTTTTTGACGCAAAAGAACTAATAGCTTTTTTTATTTTATTATAATCATTAGTATCTCTACTAAAAGTCCTGGAATTTCTTATATTTTTTTTAGGAGATTCAGATGTTTGTAATTCAAAACATTTAATTCCTCTCAATTCATAAACTGTCTTTAATCCAATAATAGACATATTATCTAATATCCATTTATCATTTTTTTTAGTCAAATCATAGGCAGTATAAATGCCTTTATCATATAAAAATTTTCCATATCTATACCCTATTCCCCACACATCTGTTATATCAATTTTTTTAATATAAAAATTGATGATTTTCTCGTTATCAAGAAATAAAATATTATTTCTTGATACTTTTTTAGCAAAATGATTGGCAATTTTAGCCAATGTTTTTGTAGAAGAAATACCAATAGATACAGGAATTCCAGTCCATTGCATTATTTTGCAAACTAAATTTAAAGACTCATATTCAATATCTGTTTTATACATAAAATCAATAAAAGCCTCATCAATAGAATAAATTTCTAAATCAAACACAGTATTTTGTAAGATTTTCATAATTCGTCTAGAAATATCGCCATATAAAGCAAAATTTGAGGAAAAAACAGAAATATCATTCTCAACGATCAAATCTCTTATTTTAAATATCGGAGTTCCCATTTTAACCCCTATTTTTTTTACCTCATCACTTCTTGCAATCACACAACCATCATTGTTAGATAAAACAATAATTGGTTTCCTAATTAAATCAGGCCTAAAAACACGCTCACAAGAAGCATAAAAATTATTACAATCTAGTAATGCAATCATTTGCTTAATTTATGTATCACATAAGTAACCACACCCCATACATAAAATTCCATTTCTGAATTAATTTTTATCTGATTGGCATATTTATTGTCAGACAAAAGGTAAAAATCATTATTAGATATAAGTAATTTTTTTACAACGAAATTGCCATTCAAGATAGCAAGTATAATATTTTGATTTTGAGGGCTTAAAGATCTATCAACAATTAAAATATCTCCAGTTGTAATCTTGGACCCTACCATAGAATCACCTTTCACTTTCACACAAAATGTTGCTGCAGAATTTTGTATTAAATATTGATTTAAATTCAATCCAGGTTCTAAAAAATCTTCTGCAGGTGAAGGAAATCCCGCATGAGCAGTAAATTTAAGAAATGGAATTTCAGAAGACATATTTTATTTACATATTTTTTCATAAAATAATATTATAGAACATATGTTCTGATTATATCAATCTTAAAATTTAATATATAATATTTCTGCTATGGATATAATGTATATAATTTTTGCTTATTTAACTGGAAGCATACCTACAGCTTATATTTATTTTAAAATAAAAAACAAACAAGATATAAGAAATTATGGTAGTGGCAATTCTGGCACCCTAAATATTTTCAGATCATATTCTTTCAAAGCAGCGACAATCGTACTTTTACTTGATTTAATAAAATCAGGCTGTATAGCAATTATTGGAAAAAATATTAATATTCCTGACATGACTTTTTACTTTGCCACCATAATGGCAGTTATAGGACACAATTTTCCTTTTTATTTAAAATTTAAAGGGGGAAAAGGAGTAGCAGTTGCATCAGGAATAACTTTGATAACCATCCCAATTTCTGCAATTAGTGCAGGAATAACAATAACAATTCTAACATTAATACTTAAAAGTCCGTTATGG
>CAZMBU010000038.1:0-7224 GCA_964564565.1 uncultured Dehalococcoidia bacterium
TATAAATTATGACCATAAACAATGTCATAGAAGAAATTAATAATTCCTTATCCTCAGAATCGTTTTTATCAACAATAGATAAAACATCAAATCTTCCCATTGAATGCAATTCATCTCTAATACCAGTATTTATTAAAATTTTATCTTTATTATTAAACAAACCAGTAATATACATCAGCAATTCTGAAGATAATTGTATCGATATATTAAATTGGACAAAAAATTTAAGTACAAATAATGAAAATATAATTTTATTCCCAGAAAAGAAAAAAATTTCGTATAAAGATTCTTCATATACAGAAAGAATAAAATGTATCTCTCAATTGCAAACTAATAATAAAAATCCAATTATTATTTCAACTCTTAAATCAATTTTCCAAACTGTTCCATCACCAAGTTATTTCGATTCTCAAACAAAATCATTTAAAGTTGGAAATTCGATAAAATTAAATGAATTTTCTCTTGATCTAATTAAAATGGGATTTACTCATACTGATTATCAAGTAGAATCCCCCGGCGAATATACTATAAGAGGGGGAATAATTGATATTTTTTGTATAAATGAAAAAAATCCTACACGAATTGAAATGTATGGAGATAATATCGATTCAATAAGATTGTTTGATCAATATACTCAAACTAGTTTAAATGAAATCAAAGAAGTAAATATCAAATCTTTTAATTATGATCAAGACTATGCATATAAAAACCAAGGGACAATCTTAGACCATATCGACCAAGATAGCTTAATTATATTAGATAACCCTGATTCAGTATTCAAAACCTTTAATGAAAATATTGAGCAATTAGATAATTCAAGTGATAAAAAAAAATATATAAATTTTAAAACTCCTGAATTTAAATCATATATCTATAAATTCAAAACTTTAGAAATATTCCCATGGCAAACTGAGAATTCAATTTCAATAGAAAAAATACTTAATATTAAAAACATTCCTGAATTATCAATTGATACACAAAATCATCAATCATCAAAAATTAATCTGATCAATGATTTTCAAGGCCAAAAAATCATACAAACTAGTTACATCAATAGAACAAAAGAATTATTCAACAAAACAAAACATATTCAGATAATTGAAACTCCTCCATATAAATCAACACCTGGGTTTATTTATAAATCCAATAAAAAATCTCTCATGCTAATTGGAGACAAAGAACTTTACGGGACTAAATATATATCTACTGTAGATGAAACAAAAAGAAAAGAAATTATCATAAATGATGAAATAAGCTCTGGGGATTATGTCGTACATGCAGATCATGGTATAGGTAAATTTATAAATTTCGGAAAACCTCCAAAATCAAATTCTCTTCAGGATTATATGATTATTGAATACGCTAAATCTGACAAATTATATGTCCCTTTGACTCAAATTCAAAAAATTGCACCCTATATAGCTCCAACTAATAAAATACCTAAACTTACAACCTTGGGCGGGGAAAGTTGGACAAAAGCCAAGCAAAAAGCTCAGGAATCTGCACTTAAATGGGCAAGAGAATTACTCACAATATATGCAAAAAGAGAATTAAGTAAAGGAATAACATATTCAGATGACAATGAATGGGAAAAAGATTTAGAAGGTAGTTTTCCTTTCAAAGAAACACCAGATCAAATGTCTGCAATTGAATTAATAAAAAACAAAATGCAAAATAAAAACCCCATGGATGTCTTAATATGTGGTGATGTTGGATTTGGAAAAACAGAAGTAGCCATTAGAGCAGCATTTAAGGCAGTATGCAATGGGAAGCAAGTTGCCGTGATCGCCCCAACTACTATATTAACTCAACAACATTATGAAACATTTTCCAACAGACTATCTGCTTTCCCGGTAAAAATTGAATACTTAAGCAGATTTAAAACTAAATCTGAACAAAAAGTAATTATTGATAATATAAAAAATGGAAGCATAGATATCTGTATCGGAACACATAGAATTATTCAAAATGATGTTAATTTTGACAATATAGGATTACTTATTATTGATGAAGAGCAAAGATTTGGCGTGAAACAAAAAGAGCAATTAAAATCAAAATATCCAAACATAGATATCCTCACAATGACAGCAACTCCTATCCCAAGAACTTTATACATGGCTATATCTGGAATAAAAGATTTATATAGCATTAATACTGCGCCTGAACAAAGATTACCAGTCGAAACAATAATTAACGAATACGATGAATCTCTTATACAGCAATCAATCTTAGATGAATTAAACAGAGGGGGGCAAGTTTTTTTCCTTCACAACAGGGTTCAAAGTATAAATATTATTCTTAATCAACTTAAAAAACTAATCCCCAATGCAAAAATAAAAATTGCACACGGCCAAATGAATGAAAATGACCTTGAAAAAACTATGATTAGCTTTGCTAAAAGAGATATTGATATACTATGCTGTACTACAATCATCGAATCCGGATTAGACTTACCTAATGTAAATACATTAATAGTAAATAATGCTCATAAATTTGGATTGTCACAACTATATCAACTCAGAGGTAGAGTTGGAAGAAGTATTAAACAAGCTTATAGTTATTTCTTAATTCCAAAATCAACAATGCTAACTCCACAATCAGAAAAAAGGCTACAAGCTTTAAAAGAGTCAGTGGAATTAGGTTCTGGATACAAAATAGCAATGAGAGATTTGGAGATAAGAGGAACAGGTAACATATTAGGTAAAGAACAAAGCGGTCATGTCATTACAATCGGGTTACATTTATATTCAAAATTAATTGCCGAAGCAAAAAAACAATTAGTAACAAATAATGAAGCTGTTATTAACAATAATAATGAAAACCCTTTACCAATATTAAACTTAGACATCAAATCTGGTTTAACCAATGAATATATCAAAGAAGACAAAATGAAATTCGAATTATATAGACAATTAAGCATTTGCGAACAGATTAAAGATGTGGAAAAAGTTAAGAATAATATAATTGATAGATTTGGCATAATGAATCAAGAAGCAAATAATCTCATATTAAACACAAAAATCCAAATACTAAGCTCAAATATCAACATAAACTTTGTAAACAAGAATAAAAATAATTTAACTATTAGATTCAATAATCAAATTGGAAGTGCAAAAAATATTCTCTTAAAATCATTTAAGGATGCAACAATAACCCGATCAAATGAAATAAAAATAAAATTAGTAGATAAAAATGAATGGCCAGATGAAATTATAAATATAATGAAGAAAATAGAAGAAATTCAAAATATGCAAATAACAATATGACTATTTTACTAAAATTATTACCATTATTTAGTGCATTTACCTGGGCTTCTTCAGGATTAATACTAAAAAAATATAAAGTTAAAAATTTACATTTATTTCCATTAATTGAAAGTTCAATATCTTTAGTTATTATTTGTTTTATTGTAACAAGCATAAATCATTGGCCAATATTTCTTTCTTATAAAACAGATATATATTTGATATTAACTTCAGCGTATTTCTTAAGTGTATTAGGAACTTTGTTATATATTGAATCTATTAAACGAATAGAACTTGGTATAGTTTTTACTCTCGCAACAAGCATTCAGGTTTCTTTAATTGGATTATTAGATAAATTTATCAATTTATACACTTTTAGTTTTTTATTCGTTTTCGGATCCGCCACAATAATACTAGGTGTAATAACTATTAATTATTCATATTTACAATTATTAAAGACAATAAAAAAAAAAATAAAATAAAAATAATAGGGATATTTACTAGTTTGTTATCAGGGATTTCCTGGGGTGGTACAGCTTTTTTAGCTAACAGAGCATTAAATGATGTTTCAATATTTGATGCTGCAATATTTCGTACAGGATTGACTCTAATATTTTTAATTCCAATAAATATTTCCCAATATCAAAAAATTGTTAAAACAATAAATATAAAAGAGTTAAAATATCTGACTTTTTCAAGTCTATTTATTACATCTTCTATGCTTATATGGATAGGTTCACTTAAAATAAACTCAGGATCTTGGACTGCAATTTTATCCAGCGCAGCTCCTGTATTTGCTTTAACTTTAGGATATTTATTCCTAAATGAAAAATTAAAACACAATGAGTTATTTGGAGTGCTTCTATGCCTGACCGGTGTATTATTGGTTATTTTCAGTAGATAAAAAATTATTTAATTCATACAAGGAATTAATTTTATGCGTTTCACTATAATCAATGTTTATATTGTCTCGATCTATTAATAAAGGAATAATACCAACATTTTTACTACCTTGAATGTCAGATAAAATTTGATCTCCAACATATACACTTTGATCAGGCTTAACATTTAATAATGTAAGAGTATCTGAAAATATTTTAGGATCAGGTTTTTCTGCAAGAGCATCTTTAGAGGTAACACATACTTCAATATGATCAACAAGATTAAACTCATTTAGAATTTCCTGCCCTGTTTTATTCATATTTGAAATTAAACCTAATTTATATCCACTTTGTCTTAATTCTTTTAAAACAGGAATTACATCAGAATACAATTGCATGGAATAAGGGATTTTTTGTAATTCTTTAAAAATTTTTCCCGAAGTTTCTACATCAACATCATGCCCGTCACCAGACAACACTAATTTTTCATACTTTGCAAAAAAATTTTTCTTTTCTAATTCAGACTGAGATCTGATCGGATATGTAACATTTTGCTCTGCCATAAATTTATCAGCTAAGAAATATCCCTGAGCAACGCCTTTTTCAGTTAATTCATAACCATATTTTTTTGCAACTTTAGATTGCAAACTAAACCTAGAGGGTTCGAACCCTGCCAATGTACCGTATAAATCAAATAATACTGCTATAATTTTCATAAAGTTATAATATCAATATTTATAAATACATTTGAACTTATTTTTATGAAATCAGGAAAATTACCAAATAAAATCTTATCAACATTGCTTAAACATGTTGATATTAATGATCCCAGAGTAAAAGTAGGCCCTCAGGTTGGAGAAGATGCAGCAGCCATAGATATTGGTGATAAATATTTATTAGTAAAAACCGATCCTATAACATTCACATCTGACAATTTAGGATGGTATCTAGTTAATGTAAATATTAATGACATATGCACAATGGGTGGAGATCCAAAATGGTTACTAGTCACACTTTTATTTAATCCTCAAACCACAGAAAAACAAATTAAAGTAATCTTTGATGGAATAAGAAATGCATGTAAAAAAATGAATATATCATTAGTTGGAGGACACACTGAAATAACTCCCCAAGTTAACTCTCCCATAGCTATTGGATGCTTATTAGGAGAAGTCCCTAAAAATCAATTAATTAAAACTTCAGGGGCAGAGATTGGAGATGATATTTTAATAACAAAATTCATAGGGTTAGAAGGAACTTCAATATTAGCAAATGATCTAAAATCTAAAAATTTAAAAATAGATAATCAAATTATTGATAATGCAATACAATTTTTATATAACCCCGGAATTAGTGTTTTATCTGAATCAAAAATAGCTATAAATACAATAGAAGTAACAAGCATGCATGACCCTACAGAGGGAGGATTAATAACAGGACTTGAAGAATTAGCGCTTGCATCAAATAAAGGAATGGAAATACGTTATGACAAAATTCCAATAAAACAAGAGACAAGTATCATATGCAAAAAATTAAATTTAAATCCCCTAGGCTTAATATCATCAGGTAGTTTAATTATTACATGTAATCCAAAAAACACAGAAAAGTTAATTGATAAAATGGCAAAATCAAAAATTAATATAAGTAAAATTGGAAGTATAAAAAATAAAAATAATGGACTTAAAATTTATATTGACGGGGAATTAAAAAAATTCCCCAAATTCGAGAGAGATGAAATTGCAAAATATTTTGAATAATACTAATCTCCCAAAAACCTCAGATATAGTCATTATTGGCGGAGGAGTAATAGGTTGTAGCATTGCTATGCATTTATCAAAAACAGGTTTTGGATCAATAACTTTGCTAGAAAAAAATGCAATTTCATCAGGTGCAACAAGTAAATCTGGTGCAATGATTAGAGAATTTTATCAAACTGATTTTTTAATAGAAATGGCAAAAGAATCAAAAACATTTTTTGAAAAATCAGATATAAATTTTATAAAAAATGGCCGTATTTATTTATTCTCGAAAGAAAATACTGATTCAGTCAATAACAATGCAAAATTAAATCAAAAACTTGGGGTAAATATAGAAGTAATCGATAAAGATCAAATTCAAAAATTAATACCTGAAGTTAATACTAATGATGTTTCTTTAGGGTTGTATGAACCTGAAGCTGGATATGTAGATTCAGTTGAAACAACATATAAATTTGCTCAAACTGGAATTGATAATGGAGTGCAAATATTTACTAATACAACAGCAGAATCAATAGAACTTACTAAAAATGGTGTCCAATCTATAAATACAAATAAAGGGAAAATAAAAACTAAAATTATTATAAATGCATCAGGTGCATGGGCTAATTATATTAATAAATCAGTAAATGAAAATTTACCAATATTCGCTTTAAGAGTTCAACAAGTCGTACTAAAAGCAAATTTAGCAGTGAAACCTATGAATTATTGTCTAATGGATTATTCAAAAGGAACTTATTTGAGACCTGATTATGGAAATACATATATTGCCGGTGAAGAATTGGGTTTTGAAGAAAATGATATTGTATCTCCTGATTACTACAATCAATCATCTGATCATGATGTAATTTCAGAGTATAAATCAAGGATTGTTTCAAGATTACCAAGCTTTGATAACAGCATAATTAAAAGTGGGCATGCAGCAATATATGATATGACTCCAGATGAAAATCCTATACTTGGAGCCTCTCCAAAAATTAAAGGATTATTTTATGCAGTAGGATTCAGTGGGCATGGTTTTAAACTATCTCCAACAATTGGAAAAATGATTTCAGAATTAATAACAAAAGGAAAGCCAGATCCTATTTTAAAAAAATTTAATGTAACAAGATTTACTATAAAAAATCTAATACTCCCAAAATTCCCTATTAAGAATCCTAACAATTAAATTGTTAAATGTTAGAATATCTTATATAGACAAACAGTATAATTTTTGTCTATAATTCGTGTTCTATCAAATATTTTATAGTGTATAGATGAGCCGAGGTGGTGGAATTGGTAGACACGCAGTGTTGAGGGCGCTGTAGCCTAAAGGCTGTAGGAGTTCGAGTCTCCTCCTCG
>CAZMBU010000039.1:0-7211 GCA_964564565.1 uncultured Dehalococcoidia bacterium
TTGTATTGCTCTTTTAATGTATGTCCAATATTCTCTGATACTAATCTTTTTAATCCCTGAACCATTCTTGGATCATTGTTACTAATCATTTCTGCTATCTCTAATGTTTTTTCCATAAGTTTGTCTGCTGGAACCAAATGATTTAACAGTCCAATTTCAACAGCTTCTTGAGCCATAACTTGACGACCAGTAAATAATAATTCTTTTGCTTTTGGCCAACCAATTTGTGATGGCAAAGTCCATGATGAATTCAATCTACCATAAGTGGCCGCTAAAAATTTAAATGATGTATTATTTGTCCCAATTCTAATATCAAAGCTAGATGCCATTAATGCTCCTCCTCCAAATGCTAGTCCGTTAATAGCACCTATCAGCGGCTTGGCACAATTCATCAATCTCCATGTATACCATTTTGCAGAAGGATGATCTGGAGATGGATTATTCATTTTTGAAAGTTTATCCATTTCGTGTATATCTCCTCCGGCGCTAAATGCCTTCTCTCCTGCCCCGGTAATAATTATACAATTTACTTTATCATCATTTTCCAATTGCAAAATATATTTCTCTAATGTTAATTGCAAAGATCTGCTTAATGCATTTAGTACTTTTGGCCTATTCAAAGTCAGTATTGCAACTGAATCTTTTAAGTCTAATAAAACTTCTGGTTCATTCACTAAAATACTCCTAAATCATATCTAATGTATTTATGTTGATATATTTTACTAGTTTTACATCAGATAATCTGAAATGTAACTATTAATTAAATCAATTATAATGATATTTTAATATAAACCAAAATATCAAATTATATAAATATTTAAAGTGATAGCAATATGAATCAAATCTTAATAAAAAATGGCACGATTATTACAATGAACCCTGACAGGGAAATAATAGAATCTGGCAGCGTTTTAATCAAAGACAATAAAATAGTCCAAGTATCCAAAGATGAAATAAAAGTTAACAACGATACCTGTGTTATCGATGCAAATAGAAAAGTTATATTACCTGGGTTAATTGATTGTCACACACACGCAGGACACACAATGGTTAAATCATTAGGCGTAGGCAAATCAAATGACTGGGTAGATGCCTGCTTAAAAATCTACTCAACCGGATCAAGCCTCAGTTTCTGGGAAACAGATGCTAGCTTATCAGCATTAGAAAAAATCAAGGCAGGAGTCACATCATCTTTAATTCTATTTGGTGGAGGCACAGATTTACTAAGATCAGATAAACCTGATTATGCAGTAAGTTATGCCAAATCATTTGGAGAAAATGGAATAAAAGGAATAGTTGCAGTTGGCCCAAACAGGCCCCCTTATCCCACTATGTTCTACGATAAAGAAAATAACACACCTGTTGAATCAAGCCTTGATAATCAATTAGAAGTGACAGCAGAGTTGGTAAGTAATATAAAATCCGTTCAAAATAACAGAGTATCATTTTGTGTATCAGCTCCTAAATTCTTCCCTGAAGAAATGGATGATGAAAATTTAAGTAAATCAGTAGCTTATATGTATGACAAAGTTATGGATTTAAGATCTCAAAACAATTTAATTTTCACACAAGACGGACATAAAGAAGGCTCAATATCAATATCTGATAAATTTAATGCCCTGGGTGAATGGGCATTGTTATCACATTCAATCACTCTTTCAGATGACGATTTTAAATCAATAAAAAAACATAAACCTACTATTGTTCATAATCCCAGTTCGAACTACTCAATTATGGGAAGATGCCCTGTACCTGAGTTACTTGATGATGGTATAAGAGTAGTTATAGGTTCTGATGGAGCTGCCCCTGATAGAGGATTTGATATGTTTAGACATATGAGCCAATGCATGCATTACCATCGTAGACATTTTGAAGACACAACAATATTACCTCCAGGGAAAGTATTAGAAATGGTAACAATAGATGCTGCTGAAGCATTAGGTTTAGGATCCGAGTTAGGATCAATAGAAACTGGCAAAGTTGCAGACATAATATTAATTGATATGTTTAAACCTCATTTATTACCTATGAATATGCCTGTAACAAGATTAGCTCATTATGCAAATGCAGCTGATGTAAATACAGTTATAGTAAATGGCGAAATAGTAATGATGGACAGAAATGTATTGAAAGTAAATGAACTAGATATACTAGAAAAAACCGAAGAAGAATCAAAAAAAATGTTATCAGAAAACAATTTGAATCACTTAACAAATATACCTGATAACTTCTGGAAAAAATCTAGACTTTAAATATTCTCTAATTCGACACCTAAACCGTCAGCTAATCTGTTTACGTAAGCGTAATAAGATACAATCTGATTAATATCCAGTATCTCTTTGTCTGAAAAACCTACTTCCATTAAATTCTCAACATCAGATTTTTTCATATCCCATGGGAATAAAGTTAATTTGTATGAATAATCCAACATTGCTTTTTCTTTGTTAGTTATATTAGCTTTTTTATAATCATTTTTTAATTGATCAACCAATTCTTGATTCTTTGTTAATCGGAAAAGCCCTTTTCCGTGATGAACAACTCAGTATTCGCATTTGTTTGCAGCTGAAGTTACTACTGCAATCATTTCTCTATGAGCTCTTTTTATGGGAGATTTTCCATACATAACAGTCTTATACAAAAGCATATGAGCTTTAAGAGAATCAATGCTTAAACTATGAATTTTCATTATATTATCCACTCCACCCCAAGGCTCAATTAATTGACTATAAATTTCAGCCAATTCTCCTTCTGCATCATTTTCACTAATCATTTTTATCCAAGGCATACATCCTCCAAAAGAATATAAATAATTTGTTTAAAATTAAGTATACATCGTTATAATTAAATTTATGGACAACAAAATATCAAATAACTACTTCAGGAAAATAGAATCCTACTTAGATGAAAATGAAGCCATAGATATTCTTAAATCTATCATTCAAATAGACAGCAGAACAAATTCAAAAAATGAAAATAATATCATCGAATACTGGGAATCAAAATATTCTGAATTGGGAACAATTAATAAAATTCATAATACAAATGACAATCGGCTTAATCTTATATCAAATCTTAATTTTTCTGACAATCATAAAACTATAATATTTAATGGACACCTAGATACGAATCATATTGGAAGCGGATGGACTTCTGATCCATTTGGCGGAGAAATAAAAGATAACTATATATATGGGCTAGGAGTATCTAACATGAAAGCTTCTATGGCCGCTATGTTTTATTCCGCAAAAATATTAACAAAAATCGGATTAGACAAAGGCAAAATAATATTCACTTCAGTATTAGGAGAACTTCAGGGCGGAGTTGGAACAAAAGCATTATTAGATAATGGATTAAAAGGTGATTTTTTTATTAATGGGGAACCAACTGATTTAAACTTTATGACAATCCATGCCGGAACATATTCATTTATAATCAACATCATTGGAGAAACAAGGCATTTAAGTAAAAGAGATGAGGCTACAGATGCCACAATAATATTAAATAAAATAGTAAATGATATAACAAACTTAGATATCACCACAAATATCAAAGATAACGATGAAAAAAAATTGAATATTATTCACATAGGTTCAGTAAGGTCAGGTTTAGGAGAAAACTTTTCTGATGACAGACCTCCACAAGTTTCTGATAATGCTATTATCTACGGATCAGTTAGATTTACAAATTTTGACGATATAACAAATATAAATTACCAAATAGAACAAATAATTTCAAAATATAATAACCTTTATAAAAATGCAGATATCAAATTTACAATTCAATCTAATAACCCAATTATGCCTCCAATTAAAACAAACTTATCCAAAAATACAATTAATTTAATAAATAAAAGTAATAAATTAATTAAAAATTCTAATGCAATAATTGGACAAATTCTTCCTTATTCACTTTATGGAACAGATGCAGGTCATATAGTAAACAAACTTAAAATACCAGGCTTTGTTATGGGATCAGGAGGAAAGTATAATACACAACCAGATGAAAGAGTTTTATTAGATGATTACATAAATAATATTAAACTTTATTGTCTTTTATCAATTGGCTTACTAAATCAATAGTGCATTCATTACAGAGAAATCAATAAATAAAAAACAATCTTTATACAAAAACAAAAATTTAATTACTATTCTTATAGCTACAACTTTGAGAGGATATAATCTTGGCTTTCTGGGAGTATTCCTGGGGATTTATTTATATTACTTAGGATTATCTAATCTAAAATTTGGAATAGCATTATCATGCTTTACATTAAGTGGGGCACTATCAAATTTATTTGTATATTTTTTTAAAAATATAATAAGCAGAAAAATCTCTCTAATCATTATGTCTCTAAGCGCAACTATAAGTGGAATATTGTTAATGTATACAGATAATTACTATATGATTTTAATTGCAGCTATTTTCTCAATTGGAAGTATTACTGGAGGTGATAGAACAGGAATATCATCTATAGAAATCCCTGTAATATCTAAACTTGTAGAAACAAAAAATCAAACATATGCTTATAGCGTATATAATTTTTTACCAATGATTTCAAAAATCATTGGAACTTCTATACTGATAATAATTCCGTTATTAAGATCAATAACATCTCTGCAAACCAAACCTATCTACCTTCTCTTATTAGCTATTTACACTTTTATAAACGCAATACAAGCATTCACATATATTTTTTTAAACAAAGAAATCGAATCTGTGAATAATGCAAAAACTAAAATTATTCCAACTTCCAGTAGTGATTCAAAGTTAATTTTTATTATTACAAGTTTGTTTGCTATTGATTCTTTTGGAGGAGGATTCATAGCCAGAAGTTTTATTTCTTTTTGGTTAATAAAAAGTTTTTCATTAAACGAAGGGATATTATCAATAATATTTATCGTGGCTCAAATTCTAAATGGAATTTCATTAATGCTAGCACCCAAAATAGCAAAAACAATTGGAATTTTAAACACTATGATATTAAGTCAGTTAATTGCAAATAGCATTATTGTAATAGCAGCCTTATCTACGAACTGGATAATAGCTTCAATATTATATCTAATAAAAGAAGCATTTAATGATTTAGACATTCCTACCAGGCAAGCATTTATGATGAATATTGTAAGTGAAGAAAATCAAACACAAATGGCCAGTGTGTCAAATCTCGGAAGAACGGGTGCCCATACATTTAGTCCTGGCGTAGCCGGATATGTATCATCAATATTTGGAATTAATTTATCTCTTATTTTTGGAGGTTCAATAAAAATAATATATGCACTAATCCTATTAAGATATAAATCTATTTCATTTAAAAATATAATTAAGAACTAAAATCTGTAATCATTTGTCCTGGTGTTTTTCCAGTAAATTCTTCATCTTTGATAACAATTTCTCCATTCACTATCACATGTGTTATCCCAGATGGATATTGATGTGGATCTAAAAATGTAGCATTTGCTTTTACTTTGTCAGCTTGCATAATTACTACATCCGCAGCATATCCGGGTACTAATCTCCCTCTATTTGTAAGGCCTAATCTACTTGCAGGAAGTGATGTCATTTTCCTGATTGCTTCCTGAAGAGATACTATTTTCTTTTCATTTACAAATGTTTGAATAAAAGTTGGGTTTGTCCCATAACTTCTAGGATGTGGTTTGCCGGCAGAAAGTACACCTTCTGTAGACATTGAAGAACCGTCAGATGCTACTGCTACCAATGGATGCTGGGCAAATTTGTCAACATCTTTTTGATCCATACTCTGCATTACAACCATAGCTTCACCTTCCTGATATACCCTTAAAACAGCTTCTGCAGGAGTGGTTCCCATTGATTCAGATATTTCAGTAATGTTTTTCCCTTCAAAAGATTCGTCAGGGACATATCTTGCTATCATAATTCCATCAGTAGTTCTGCCTTTATCAATAATTTCATTAATTCCATCAATTAATTCACCACGTGAATCTTCATTAGCCATAATCTTAAGAGTTTCTTCTCTTCCTCCAGACAATGACCATCTTGGGAAAATTGCTCCTGTAATAGAAGTACTTGATCTTGGATAAGGATATTGATCACCTCTTACATCCAGTCCTTCATCTACTGTACTTTCTAAAAGTGCTAAATATTTATCGGCTTTTCCCCATACTTGATTAGTATCACATTTAACATGAGATATCTGGACTTTACATTCGGCTCTTCTACCGATTTCAATAGCTTCATTCAAAGATACAAACAATCCAACTGAGCTAGCCCCTTCATCTCTTTGATGAGTTGAATATAATTTATTTCTTTTGCCTGCTTCTTCAGCTATGGCGATAACTTCATCTGTTCTTGCATAATATCCTGGTGCATAAAATAAACCTGTTGAAAAACCAAGTGCTCCAGCATCAAGAGATTCTCCAGCCAATCTTTTCATTTCGGTTAACTCATCTGCTGTCGGAGGTCTGTCTTCCTGCCCAATAACAGCGGATCTAAGAGTTGCATGACCAATCTGAAAAGCTACGTTCAAGGTTGCTCCAGCTTTTCTTGAAGCTTCAATATATCCTGCATAATCTGTCCAGTTAATTTTATCTGTTAATCCTCCACCATTTTCATAGGTCGATAATCTTTGCATTAATAATTCTTTTGATTCACCAATTAATGGAGCGCAAGTACTCATTCCACAATTTCCAATTAATTCCATTGTGACACCCTGTCTAACTTTACTTTGAGCTGTAGAATCTAATAAAAAAGAAAGATCGCTGTGTGTATGTAAATCTATAAATCCAGGAGTCACAGTT
This sequence comes from uncultured Dehalococcoidia bacterium, assembly GCA_964564565.1. Taxonomy (GTDB): domain Bacteria; phylum Chloroflexota; class Dehalococcoidia; order Lucifugimonadales. Next base: position 6,777 of record CAZMBU010000039.1, read on the forward strand.
TTGCCAGTCGCGTCGATAGATATATCTGCGTCTAAACTCTCGCCATGAGTGATAGCAGTAATTTTCCCATCATTTAAATAAAGATTTCCAACATAAGGATCCCCGCCTAGTCCATCTATAATTGTTGCATTTTTTATTTCTATTTTATCCATTTCATATCCTTTATTTAAGAATTAAAATTAGTAATCATTTTTCCAGGTGTTTTACCTGTAAACTCTTCATCTTGTATCACAATTTCTCCATTAACTATGACATGTGTTATACCTTTTGGGTATTGATGTGGATCAGTAAATGTAGCTTTCTCTTCAACATTTGGAAGATCCATAATAACTATGTCAGCAGCATAGCCTGGTGTAAGACGTCCTCTGTTTGTAAGGCCAAGTCTTTGAGCTGGCATAGAAGTCATTTTTCTTACAGCTTCCTGTATTGATACAA
>CAZMBU010000040.1:0-7186 GCA_964564565.1 uncultured Dehalococcoidia bacterium
CTCAGATTAAATTTAAGGTTATTTCTGATGGCAGGCAATATATCGAAACATCTGGATCAGGATCTTTGGTTGAATTGTTTTCTAAGATTCATAACAATGAATTAGCAAATTCTATGATTCCAATAGAATACAATTCAAAAAACTTGGAAATAAATGGATACATAAGTAATGTAAATATTAAAAAATCAAGTAATGTAAATATTAATTGTTTTGTTAATAAACGAGTTATTAAAAACAGAATTTTCAATTATGCAATTGAAAGAGCGTATGATACTTTGCTAGTAAAGGGGAATTACCCTGTTTGTGTTTTGAATTTAAAATTAGATCCTTCTTTTTTAGATATTAATGTACATCCTTCTAAAAATGAAATTAAAATTAGAGATGAAAGAGAAATTTTTAGTCAAGTAGAAAAAACAATTCGATTAAATTTAATTAATTACAATACTAATAAAAATGATATTTCTTCACATGGAATGCAATTTGATTTTAACGTAGTTGAAAAACAAATTTCGAACAATCCCATTAATCGTTATGAACAAAAATCTAATTTCAAAGAATTTCTAAATAAGAATAATTCACATATTCAAGAATTTATTTTATCTGAAAATGACCCTAAAAATCTGATTTTTGAATTTAAATTATTAGGGCAATTGAATAACTCATATATATTGGGAGAATATCAAAAAAATATTTGCATTATTGATCAACACGCAGCTCATGAAAGAGTAAATTATGAGAAATTACAATTTAATTCTGTAAATATAATAAACAAACAGGAATTATTGAATCCAATTATTTTGAATTTGGATATTAAAGAAAATGAGTGGTTGGATGAAAACCTAAAATTGATGAATGAATTAGGATTTGATATTGAATCTTTTGGGATTTTAAATGAATGGAAAATAAATAGAATACCTTCTTATTTGATAAATAAAGATATTCAATCTACTGTCATGGGAATCATTGCAGATTTTGCTAATAATCACTCAGATAATAATAATTCAGACAGTAGACTTAAGACCTTAGCATGTCACTCTTCCATAGAATTTGGAGATAAATTGTCCAATATGGAAATGCTAAAATTGATTGAAGATATTTCCAAATGTAAAGAACCTTGGAAATGCCCTCATGGTAGACCAGTTTTAATTCAGATTAACGAAGATGAATTAAGTAAATGGTTTAGCAGAACTTAAACAGATCCATCTATTTGAATATCTATAAGATTTGGTTTGTCTGAATTCAGGCATTTTTTTAAAATAGATTGAATTTGAGAGGGGTCATCAATTTTGTAAGAATTAATGTTAAATCCTTTTGAAATTTCGCTGAAATTAAAACTTTCCTGAAAATCCATCCCCTTATATTCACTAGGTTTTGTATCACCTAATTGTTGTTTATATATATCCATATTTAATTTCAGTACTCTATATGCTCCGTTATTACACATGATGTAAGTTATGGGTATTTTGTTTACAGAAGCTGTCCATAATGCTTGCACAGACATCATACCTGTCCCATCACCAACAAAAGCTATTACAGGCTGGTCTGGGAATGCAAGCTTTATTCCTAATGCGCCCCCCATTCCCCATCCTAATGATCCACCTCGGCCTCCGAAAATAGAGTTAGGTTCGTTAAAATCAATAAAATTAAATATAGAATTACCTGATGTCACAGCATCGTTAACAATTATTGCATTTTCAGGTAAAACTTCCGATACTTCATGTACCATTCGGTCAGCAGTCATAGGAGTGTTAGAATAATTTTTATTTAAAGAAGTTATGATATTTTTTTTATTAATTTCCTGTTCTTCTTTTAATATTTTATTTTTCTCTTTTACTAATTCTATTGTTTTCCCATCTAGTATAGATTCAACTTCTGTTGTTAAAACTTTCAATGCCGCACTAGGATCTGAAATTATTGCCACATCAGTTTTTTCTGTAGTGGCCACTTGATCAGGATCATTATCGATGTGAATTAATTTTGATTTTGGATTAAATATTCTCATCCTTGGATTAGAAAACATATAACTTATTCTTGGAAGTCCTCCAATAGCAAGTATAGTATCAAATTCTTCAAATTCATCCGAGGAGTTGAATCCAAGCTTAATATTTCCTTTATAGTTTGGATGACCAGAAGGAAATATCATTTCAGAGTAATTTGAAGAATATACTTTTGCACCTAATATTTCGGCTAACTTAGTAGGTATGTAAGGATGATTAATTTGTACTAATCTATCTCCAATTAATATTCCTGGATTTTTTGAGTGTGCTAAAATTTTTGCAGCTTTTTTTATTAAATTTTCGTCAGGTTTAATAATTATTTCATCATTATAAGTTTTAGTGGGATGAACATCAGTCGTATCATCTAAAGCATTGGTAGTAAATGCAACAAATGTAGGTCCTGTAGGAGGACTTAAAGCTATTCTAAATGCTTTTTGTATTGTTTGAGCTACCGCATCTGGATGATTTACCTCAACAGCCCATTTAGTAAATGGGGTAACCATTTCAACTAAATCAGTTTTTCCAGGTGCTATTTCTCTTGAATCTTTGTTACCTGCTGTTAAAACTAATGGAGTCCCCCCTGATTGAGCATTGTGCAAAAGACTTAACCCATTTGCTAACCCCGTTTCTATATGAAGATTAACAAAAGCGGGTTTTTTTGTTGCCCTTGCATATGCGTCAGCCATTCCCATCGCAGCTGATTCTTGTACAGTTAAAATATATTCAAACTCAGGATATTTTTCCAAAGCATCCATTATTGCTGTTTCTGTTGTTCCAGGATTCCCGAAAATATATTTTATTCCCTGGGCTTTTAATGCTTCTAATAATATATATTTACCAGCTAATTTTTCCATTTTTTCTTTTCTCCATTATTATTATTCGTCTTAATTGTGAGTATAAATGTTAATGCTAATAATATACATAAACCTAATGAAGATAAAGCAATTGGTTGCCCGAGATTTATTGTTGTAACTATAAATCCCCAGCTTGCAGTTCCCAAAATACTTCCTAATCGTCCGCTAAATCCGTGAAGTCCAAAGTATTCACCTATAAATTCATCTGAAATTAATTGGTGCATAAATGGCCTGTCACAACTCCAAACACCTGAAATAAGAATTCCTGTAAATCCGCTTATAAACCACCATATATTATCAGACATTTCAATCATCCCGGCAGATATAGAAATTACAAGATTTAAAATCCAAAAAGTTAAAACTATAGATAGAATTTTTTTAGGTTTATATTTATCTACTAATTTTCCCCATATTAACGCACTGGGAATTGCAGTAACAATACCAGTGAAGATTAGATATTGTATTTGTCTTTCTGACAAACCAATTGTTTCTAATATATATAATGAAGTAAAAGTAGACGCTGTATACATAGCCCACGAATACCAAAAGCGGGCAATTAAAAATTTACCTAATCCTGGAAATTCTTTTATATCTTTTAATGTGTGCTGTAATTGAATTGCAGAGCGTTTTAAAATATTTTCTGATATTGTTATATATCTGTTTTGTTTTTTATATGGTTTTTCTTTTAGATAAATAAGTACAGGGAAGCCAAATATTATGATGAGTATTCCCATAATAATAAATCCTGATGTATATCCTTGATCTTCAATTATAAATAAACCAATTAAAATAGCTATGATTGCACCTATGTACCCAACTCCAGCTCCTATTCCACCAATTAATCCAATATTTTTTTTATTACTAACATCTTTAAGCATGGAATTATAAAAGATATCTCCAATGTGAAGGGTTGTTACAGCAAAACCATAACTTAAAAGACTAAATATCATTATTGAATTCCCTATTAATGTGGTAGATATTCCGCATAATATAGTAAAAATACCTAGAAAAATTTTTCTAGTTTTAGCCTGATCTGATACTGCACCTATTACAGGCGAAATTATTAAAGTAGCTAATAAACTAATTGAGAGAGTATATCCAACTGTGGCGTCAGTTCCATTCAGTTCAGTTATGATCCATAAAGGAAAGAAAAGACCTGTTATTCCTGCATTAAATAATGTGTTGCCAATGTCGTATATTATCCATGAAATAATTGATAGATTCATAATGACAATTTATTTGAAAATAATTCGGGAGTGAGAGGGAATCGAACCCAACGTTTCAATAAAAGAATCAAAGCCAACGGAGTTGAAGTCCGTGGGACCCACCAGAGCCCATTCACTCCCATGTTCATATTTAAGTTATAATTTTATCTAAACGTTCAGCAATATGATTTTTAGGCACTGCACCTACAATTTGATCTACAGCTGCTCCATCTTTAAACATTAATAAAGTTGGAATTCCTCTGATCCCATAATTTGTAGCAGTTTGAGGATTGCTGTCTACATCTAATTTTGCTACTTTAACTTTTCCATTGTATTCATTAGATAACTCATCAACTATAGGTGATACCATTTTACATGGGCCACACCATTCAGCCCAAAAGTCTACTAAAACTGGCAATTCTGAATTGAGGACCTCGTTTGAAAAACTATCATCTGTTACTTCTAATGCTGCCAAAATCTTACTCCATTTTATATATATAGATTAGAATATCATAAGAAAAATCAATCTAAAACATTAAATTAGATGTTATTTAATTTATTTAGGAAGATCTATTACTATATCGTCTGATTCTCTCCACCAAATTGTAAGAGGTTTAATGCTTCTGGGGATATCAAAAATCATCCACCCTTGTACTTCGAATCCTTTATTCAATTCTATGTGACCATTTAAGAATGGTGTGTATTTGTCTAACTCAGATTCTTCAGTTGCAATTATGACTGAGTTCACATACGGATCTATATTCCAACCTCTTGAACCCCCTCTGTCGCCTAGTTCTGCAGCTTCAGTATCAATAAATACTGGGACATGAGTAACAGAATCATTTAGTATTTTCAATTTCACAATTACTAATTTATTATTGGCAGATATTGGTTTTACCAATCTTATTTTTCCTGATGTATCGGTGAATGTTACTCTATCTCTAACTATAGGAGGAGTTGCTCCAATAGCAATTGTACGTCCCTTTTTAAGTAGAAATTCTGAATCAGTATTTTCGCAACCTAACATTGGTAGTATTAATATAAATGTCAGGAAGATTGTTAAATGTTTAATATTATTTTTTAAGCGTTGTTTGAACATCATTTCATTTTGAATTTTATTATTTTATATCTTTGAAATTATATTTCAACTGATGTTTCGTATTTTAATTTTGAGCTACGGTTTAAAATAATTTTAAGTATTTTTAAGAATTTGGTTATTTCTTCTTCGGTATTGTAACGACCAAGACTGATCCTCACAGTGTTTATAGCTAAATTAGCATGAACACCTATAGATTGTAATACATGTGAGGGCTCTAAGGAATTTGTAGTACAAGCACTGCCATTAGATATACAAATATCTTCTAAATCTAATGCTGATATTAAATCATCAGCTCTTATATTTTGAAAAGTTAAGTTAATTATGTTTGGCAAGCAGTTTTCAGTATGTCCGTTTATAATCGTATCGGGAAAATTCTGATTAATAAAATCTATAATAATATTTCTGTATTGGTTTAAAATTTGGGATAATTCTTTTTTTTCTTTATGGGCTAATTTCATTGCTGTAGCAGCCCCTGCGATAAATGCTATATTTTCAGTACCAGATCTTTTTTGCCTTTCTTGTCCACCTCCTGTCATTTGTGATTCGAATGGTGTCCCATTTTTCATATATAAAACTCCAATTCCTTTTGGTCCATTAAATTTATGTGCTGAAAGACTCATAAGATCTACGCCTAATTCCTCAACATCTAAATTTAAAAAAGGAGCAGCTTGAATGGCATCAGTATGAAATAATGGAACTTTAGGTTCGGTTTTCCTTAGCTTTGCTAAACTTTGACCTATTTCTTTAATAGGGTTTAAAGATCCAATTTCATTGTTCCCATATATAATTGAAACTAAAATAGTATCTTCTTTAATAGCATTTAAAACAGATTCTTTGGATACTATACCGTGTTTGTCAGTAGGTAAATATGTTATTTCAAATCCTTGTTTTTCAAGTGCATTGCAGGTATGTAATACCGCATGATGCTCTACTGCAGTCGTTATTATATGGCTACCAAAATATTTTAATGATTCAGCGGGCCCTTTTATTGCAGCGTTGTCAGATTCCGTGCCGCCACTAGTAAAAATAATTTCATTTTCAGAACAATTTAATATTTCTGCAAAAACTTTCCTTGAATTATCTATTGAAACTCGAGATTGCCTGGCAGGTTTATAGGGGCTTGAAGGATTGGCAAATGAATTTCTCAATTCATCTGAAATAACATTTAACACTTCTTCTCTTATTTGCGTTGATGCTGAATTATCCAAGTAAATCATATTTATTAATTGTTAATTTTTATATACTTATAAAATATTATTATAATAATATTATAATTGAATATTTTTATAATAATATGATAATTGGAATATAAATATGACAAGAAAGAAAGAAACAATTTCGAAAAATAACTCTAAATTAATAGTTATTACATTTGCTTTTATTGGCTTTGTTATTGGAATAGCTTTAGGTGTTAATTTTATTTCAATATTACTAATTACAATAATGCTTTTTTTATTAATGATGTATGTCAGAACATCGGATAATTATGGCGAATATAATATAGGGAATAATTCTGTGAAATTTATATCATCAGTAACATTTTTATTGTGTTGGATTATAGGTTTTATGGTGAATTCTTTATTGTAAATATAAGTTAATAATATGATTAAATCATTACTGTTATCTATATTAGAAATATTATCTCTAAAGAATGTTTTTAATAAGATTGATAATTGTCACAATACAGAAGATTTTCAAAAATTAGCCAGATCAAAATTACCCTCACCAATATTCCATTATATTGATGGAGGTGCTGATGATGAAATTACTTTAAGAAGAAATACAGAAGCATATGAGCAATGTGATCTGGTACCAAATGTATTGGCCGGAGTTGAGAATATAGATCTTTCAACAACTGTGATGGGGCAGAAAATCGATATGCCTTTATTTTGTTCCCCAACAGCTGCTCAACGTCTATTTCATCATGATGGAGAAAGAGCAGTTTCAAAAGCTGCGCAGAAATTTGGTACCATGTTTGGTATTTCTTCTTTGGGAACAGTTGGACTGGAAGAAATCGGAAGTACAATTAAA
>CAZMBU010000041.1:0-6932 GCA_964564565.1 uncultured Dehalococcoidia bacterium
TGTTCTGACTGCTTTGCACTCAGACAGTATAGAAGAATATTGTATTGGCATTTCCCATCCGGCAAAAGGCACTAACTTTGCTTTTGAGTTGATATGTGTTTGATGTAACGAGGTTTTTAATAAATTATCCATTATTTAATGATTCCATAGTTTCTAATATTGCATTAATTAGCCAGTTTATTTCTTCATCTGAAACAATTCCAAGATGTCCGATTCTAAGTATTTTTCCACTTAGATTCCCTTGGCCTGTGGAAATAATAACCTGGTGTTCATTTTCTAGTATATTTAAAATTTCAGAGCAGTTTATATTTTCAGGTACTTTGACTGCTGTTAAAGTATTAGAAGCATAAACTTCGCTTTTAGGAAATAATTCGAAACCAATTTCTTGTAATTTACTTCTAATTTTATTAGCGGCATCTATATGCCTTTCGTAAACTTTTATCATCGTTTCATCTAGCAATAATTTTAATGATTTATTAAGAGAATACATTACGCCGATTGCAGGAGTAAATGGTGGCTGTCCTTTTTCCAAATATTTTTTATATTGTGAAATATCAAAATAATATTTTGGACAAGAAGAATTTTGATGAAATTGCCATGCTTTTTCGCTAATAGACATAAATGCAAGCCCGGGGGGTGTAACCCATCCTTTTTGAGAAGCTGAAATCAAAACATCAATTTCTAATTCATCTGTATCGCACGGAACAGAAGCTACGCTGCTAATACCGTCAACAACATATAATAAAGAATACTTTTTAGCTAAAAGTGAAATAGCTTTAAGGTCGTTCTGAACTCCAGTAGATGTTTCATTATGAGTGACATAAAGTGCTTTTGAATTTGGATTAGCTATAATAAATTCTTCAAGAGTATTAATATTAATTACTTCACCTAATTCGAAATTTATATTATGAACTTTAATATTGTAAGAATTAGCTATTTCTGAAAATCTGTCTCCAAACCAGCCTACTGAAGCAACAATAATTTCATCATTTTCAGATAAAAAATTTGATATAGATGCTTCCATCACACCTGTTCCAGAGCATGTGAAGATATATAGATCATTATTTGTGGCATATATTTTTTTCAAATTTTCTGTACATTCATCTAAAAGTAGTTTGTAATCGTTTCCCCTGTGATTTATTAAGGGTTTTGATTGTTCCTCTAGTATTTCTCTTGGAACAGGAACAGGCCCAGGCAATCTTAGATTTATTTCGTTAGAATTTGATAAATATTTTTGCATTATAAATTAAAAATTGATTTCAATATTTTTTCTTTTTCCAAGGCTAATTTTATATCCATTTTTAAGCTCGGATATACTTATGTCTTCAGAAAGGATTTCTCCGTTTAATTTTACACCATTTTGTTTTAGCAATCTTTTAAATTCTGATGCACTTGCAATTAGATTTTTATTAAATAGCATTTTACTTAATTTTTCTTTTGAATTTGATTTATTAATTTCAAAGGATGTTTTTTCAAATTTAACTTTTTTTTCCTGAACAGATTCTTTAAAATTCTTTTCAGATAAATCAGCGTCATTTTTAGAATGAAATTGTTTTACAATTTCATACGCAAGTAATTTTTTGTAATCCATAGGATTGATATTTTTAGAATTTAATCCGTTTGTTAATTCTTGAATTATCTTATCTTCTATATCAGTTAGACATTTCATATATAATTCAATCAGATGATCTGGTATAGACATGATTTTCCCATATATTTCATTTGGATGCTCAGTTATTCCTATATAATTATTTAAACTTTTACTCATTTTCTTTTTACCATCTGTACCTGGTATTAATGGAACTAAAAAACATTGTTGGGGTAATTGTCCTTCCTTTTGTTGCAAATCTCTTCCAACAAGTAAATTAAACTTTTGATCTGTGCCTCCAAATTCTACATTCGAATTTATTACTACTGAATCATATGCTTGCAAAAGAGGGTATAGTAATTCTGTAATAGTAATTGGTTGATTTGTATTGAATCTTTTTGCAAAATCATCTCTTGCTAAGAATTGAGCAATAGTAAATTTGCTTGCCAATGAAATAATATTTTCTAATTTGAACTTACCATACCATTCTGATTGCCATCTTATTTCTGTCTTTGATTTATTTACAATTTTGAAAAATTGTTTTAAATATGTTTCTGCATTATATTTTACTTCTTCGTAAGTAAGCATTGGCCTTGTTTCAGATCTTCCGCTAGGATCTCCAATTTGAGCAGTCCAATCTGCGACAATTAATACAACTGTATGCCCTATATCCTGGAGCTGCCTTAATTTTCTTAATCCTACTGCATGTCCAAGGTGAATATCTGGTGCACTAGGATCAAATCCCATTTTTAATCTCAAATTATTATTATTATTGAGATTAGATATAAATTCCTCTTTAGGAATTATTTCTTCCACACCTCTGTTTAGAATTTTATTAATATCATTCATTGTCAAAATTTTTTTTTATATCAATTAAATCTTTTTGCATTTGTTCTTTTAATTTTATAATATCTGAAAAAGTTATTTGATCCCTTATATGCTTATGAATTTCAATTGTTAGAGTTTCATTGTATAAGGATTTAGAGAAATCTACGATATGTACTTCGATACTTAAAGGATTGTTATTTCCAAATGTGGGGTTCTTGCCAATACTTAATGCTCCTGTATATTTCTTTTTCCCATATTTTACTTTACATGCATAAATGCCTTCTGGTGGAATGAATTTTTTTTGATCTATTAATAAATTGGCAGTAGGCATATTGAGATCTTTTCCTCTGTTTTTTCCTTTTATAACTTTACCGGTTAAATTATAAAAATAACCTAAACATTGGTTTGCTTTAATTATTTGTTTTTGTTCAATAAGTTTTTTTATTAAAGTACTACTAACTATTTGATTTTGATTAATATAAGGGTCAGCGACATGCAATTTATAATCAAAGGTATTTTGCATTTTATTTAAATAATTTATATTTCCTTCTTTATTTTTCCCTAATGAAAAATCAGGACCAATTATAAGAGATTTCAAATTTGAAGAAGTGTTTAAATATGCTAGAAAATCATATGCTTTTGTATTAGCTATTTCATCATTGAATTCAATAAAGAAAATATCATCGATTTTATAATTTGATAATATATTAGTTTTTTCATATTTGGTGGACAAATAATTATTGGAATCGTTTTTTTTAGTTAAAAAATGATATGGAGAATTAGAGAAAGAGATTAAACAAGAATTATGATTATGATTTTTGGCAATTTTAATAGTTTCATTAATTAGGAATTGGTGTCCTAAGTGTATGCCATCAAATACACCGATTGTCATACTATATCCTGATTTACTTTTAATTATTTCAGATAATTCTGATAAGTGAGTAATTTTATGGAGTACTGGCATATTTAAAATTTCAGTATTTTTTAACAAATACAATTATATCTTTAATTATAATTTATTGTATGCCCATTGAATTAATTCTGAGGTTTCATCCCACCCAATACATTCGTCAGTAATTGAAACCCCATATTCCAGATTTTTTGTATCAGTTGAAAGATTTTGATTTCCAGGATTCAGGTGGCTTTCTAGCATGATACCGAAAATAGATTTTTGTCCATTGATTTTTTGATTTACGACTGATTTAAAAACTTTAGATTGGTTTCTATGATCTTTATTTGAATTTCCGTGAGAACAATCAATAATAAGTTGGGAATTTAAGTTATTTTTATTTAATAATTCCACAGCATTTTTTACCGATTCTTCATCATAGTTAGTTCCATTTTTACCACCTCTGAGAATTAAGTGCCCATATTCATTTCCTTTTGTTTTCACTACAGATGCTTGTCCTTTTTCATCTATCCCTAAGAAAACATGTTGATTTTGAGCAGTAACAATAGCATCAAGAGCTATTTGTACTGTACCACCAGTGCCATTTTTAAATCCGATAGGCATACTAAGGCCACTTGATAATTGCCTGTGTGTTTGACTTTCTACCGTCCTAGCCCCTATTGCTCCCCATGAAATTAGGTCAGCATAGTACTGAGGAATAAATGGATCAAGAAACTCTGTACCCGCAGGGAGTCCTATATGTAGTACTTGATTAAGAAAACCTCTAGCTTTCCTTAAACCATCATGAACATCAAAAGTATCGTTGAGATTTGGGTCATTAATAAATCCCTTCCAACCTGTAGTTGTTCGAGGTTTTTCAAAATAAACTCTCATGACAATAAGAATTTTCTCTTTTACTTTATCAGAAATATTTTTTAATTTATTTGCATATTCAAGGCAGGCTTGAACATCGTGTATTGAGCAAGGGCCAACAATTAACAGTAATTTTTCTGATTTCCCGTCAATAATATTTTGAATTTCATTTCGTGATTTAAATACTGTATGTATTTGCTCAGGTTTTACTGGAACCATATCAATAAATTTTTCAGGGGAATACAAAGGTTTTATGTACTCCAGGTTAACATTGTGTATATTTTTATTATAAGAATTAGTCATTTCATGATTAGTAATGTAATTAAATTATTGAATAATTATTCATTAATACGCTTTCGTATTTTGAACAGGGAGATATTGTATCATAAAATTTAAATATCTAATTATAAAGTTTTAGTTTAAAGTTTGTATGAAATTATTGAATGCGTAAATTTTTTGCATTCTCAAGGTATATAAATTTCAAATTTTTTTGAGGTGTTTTGCTTTTGAAAACTATTAATATTCTAATACAAAGTTTTAAATTATTTTTTATTTTAGGTTCAGTTGTACTAAATAAAGATTCATTTATTAATCCGAAATCTTTTCTTGCAACTGTCGCTGGGTAGAAGGATTTTAAATCTTCAGTAGAAGAAAATACAATAAATAAGATATCTTCTTTTCTAATATTGTTTGAAAAAAATATTTGTTCTAATAATTTTTTTTTTTTAATTTCTATTTCTTTTTTAGTGTCACTGTTTACAGTAGTAGCACCGCGGACAGAAACGATGTTTGTTGTTTTAAATAAAGATAATAATTTGCTTAGCATATATTTTATTTTGTTTATTTTTTAAGATTATTTATAAAATCATTAATGATTGTTTTGATGTCACCATTTTTCTTTTTCTTTTCTATTATTGGGGATATTTTATTAATAAGAGCACTTGCTATAATAGCTCCATCTGCATATTTGTTTATAATTTTAATGTGTTCATTTGTTGAAACCCCGAAGCCAACTAATACAGGTACTGATGAAGTTTGTTTAATTATATCAATAATTTTAAGATTTTTTGATGATAATTTCTCTCTTGATCCTGTAACACCTGTAGAACTAACATAATATATAAAGCCTTTGGAATTTTGAGCCACTTTTTTAATTTTTGCTTTTGAAGTTGCAGGAGTAAGCATATTTATTAGATATATATTATTATCATTGAATATTTGATTTATTTTTCTTGATTGCTCGAACGGTAGATCAGGTATCACAATTCCATCAACACCTGCCTGCATTGCAATGTATGAAAATTTTTCAATTCCAAATTGATATATTGGATTTAAGTAACTCATAATAAGAATAGGCTTTTTTACATCTGTTTTTCTAAGAATTTTAACTATTTCAAATGTTGAATCAATAATAGATTTTGTATTATTTTTATTTTTTGCTTCAATTGCTTTAAACGAAGTATTCTGAATTGTAGGGCCGTCAGCAATAGGATCACTGAATGGTATTCCTATTTCTAAAATATCAATATTTGAATTAATTAATATTTGAGCTATTTCAACAGAAGAATTAAAATCCGGATATCCTGAGGTTAGATATAAAGTTAGGATTGATTTTTTATAATTATTCAGTTGATCTAATTTGTTCTTATTCATTTTTATTCTCTTCCCAAGTAATGTTCCCGCTAAGGTTATCAATATTTAAATTTTTTGATTTAAATATTAAAAAATCATTTAATGATTTTTTAATATTTGTATCATCACCATGCCCTGGGTGTACTATAGTATGCCCTGGGAGATTTAACAATTTATTTTCTATGCTATCAATAAGTATTTTGAAACTTTCTGAATTTTGTGTTCTCCCTGGGCCACCAGGAAATAAAGTATCACCTGAAAACAAATTATCTTCAATTAATATGCAGGTAGAGCCTTGCGTATGTCCTGGGGTACTAATAAATTTTATTTTTGTTTGATTTAGTTTATATTGTTTTGAATTTTCATAATATTTTATATATTTTGGATTTATTTCCAACTCTTTCAATTTAACTGAATCATTTTTTCCAATCCATATTTCAATTTCTTTACCTAATAAACTTATGATATCTTTAAGACCATCAACATGATCATAATGGTTATGTGTTATAAATATTGCATTGATGTTCCATTGATGATTTTTTATTAGAAATTTTCTTATATTATCGATATCAGGTGGAGCGTCAATTAATATTGCGTTTTGAGTTTTTTTTGATCCTATTAACCAAATATTGTTATATAAAGGATCCACGATATTTTTAGTAAAAAATAAATCATTTTGTTCAAAGGTTTGTTTATTCATTTGATTTTATTCAATAAGAGTAATTGAATTATGATATTACTAGTTTCCTAGATAGTAAACAATGCCTATTTAAAAAGACTATTATTAACTGTTTTATTTAAACAAAAGAATTATTCAATCTCATCAGTACTGATGAGATTGAAATTTTTTATATTTTGATTTATTGATGTTTGGTGAATATCTGAATTTAAATATTCTGGGAAAGAAATGATTTGAATAGTTTTATTTGATTTAGATATTTCTTTAATGTTTATATTTATTGAATTTTCTGACACACCTAATACTGTACAAGAATATTCGTTTCCAAGATTTATTAGATTAGAAATTCTTTTTGAAATATTATTCTCAATTATGAGTATTTTGCTATTACCCTTATATATTCCTATTGAGGTTTTTTCATTTTTAATAGTTAATTTTGATCC
>CAZMBU010000042.1:0-6635 GCA_964564565.1 uncultured Dehalococcoidia bacterium
GACCTGACAGTATTCTTGATGATCAATTAGTATACTTAACCAGGAAAAAAATGGGGGCGCAATTAGCTATTGAACATCCGGTAGATGCAGATCTTGTAATTGGCGTACCTGATTCAGCTACAGCTGCTGCCGTAGGTTATTCTGAACAATCAGGAATAACATTTACAGAGGGTTTGGTTAAAAACAGATATGTAGGTAGAACATTTATTTTACCCAATCAAAAACTAAGAGATTTAGGGGTTAGAAGAAAATTAAATCCTCTAAAAGAAATTATAAATGGCAAATCAATTATTGTTGTAGATGACAGTATTGTAAGAGGAACCACAACTCCTTTTGTTGTAGATTTATTAAGAAAAGCGGGAGCAAAAAAAATACATCTTAGAATATGTGCCCCTCCTATAAAATGGCCATGCCATTTCGGGGTAGATATGGCCACAAAAAATGAGCTTCTAGCTGCAAACAAATCAATAGAAGACATACAAAATTTTGTTAAAGCTGATTCATTAGGGTATCTTTCAATAGAAGGGTTAATGCAATCTGTCCCTAAACCCAAAAACAAATATTGTGATGCTTGTTTTACAGGAAAATATCCTATACCAGTACAATTAGAAATGAATAAATTCGCTTTGGAAAGCTGATTTTATGGATTCAAATAATAACCTTAATTACTTAAAATCCGGAGTTGATTTAAATAAGGCTGCAAACTTAAAAGAGAATATGAAATCTCTTTTATCAAAACATCAAAAAGAAAATAATATTGGTAATTTTGGGGGCATGTTTGAAATCAAAGGTTATAAAAACCCAGTTTTGGTTTCAAGCACAGATGGTGTGGGCAGTAAATTATTAGTATATTCTGAACTTAATAAATTTAACTTACTAGGACAAGACTTAGTAAACCTGTCAGTTAATGATATTGTTTGTATTGGAGCATATCCTTTATTTTTTTTAGATTATATTGCAGTAGAAAAAATAAATGAGGAAAACATACTAGCAATCATCACAGGTATTGTAAAAGCCTGTGATGAAAATAATTGTAAATTAGTTGGCGGGGAAACAGCACAAATGGCTGAAGTTTATACCAATGGCAAATTTGATCTGGCAGGATTTATAGTTGGAATTTCAGAAAAAAATAAAATAAAAGATAAAGCAGATACCAAAAGTGGGGATTTATTAATTGGTATCCCATCTAACGGCATACATACCAATGGTTATTCTTTAGTAAGAAAAGTATTTGAATTAGAGGAAAACAAAAACACATTATTTCAACAATTTGATGAATTAAACTCTACATTAGGAGAAGAATTATCTAAGCCACATATAAGTTACTTACCTGTTATAAAAAAAATAGAAAATTATATGAAAATTTCCGCACATATTACAGGTGGTGGTTTTATTGAAAATATACCTAGGGTAATTAATGAAAACCTTGATGCAGTTATCAATTTAGGATCTTGGAAAATCAATCCAATTTTTAACCTTATTCAAAAATATGGAAAAATATCAGATCAAGAAATGTTCAATGTGTTCAATATGGGAATAGGTTTAGTTGTTGTTTCAACTAAAGAAAATTCTGAAAAAATTCTTTCTGAATGTAAAAATGCATCAATTATTGGATACCTACAAGAAAATCAAAATCTTAAATCAAAAGTTATAATAAATTAATTTTAATCATGAATGTATTAATAAGTGTATCTGACAAATCAAATTTAGATAATATAGCTAAATTTTTAGATAATTTAAACTGTATTATAATTTCAACAGGGGGAACTTATAATTATCTAAAAGATATCAAAATACAAAACCTCTCAAAAGTATCTGAAATAACCAAAAGCCCTGAAATATTAGATGGACGTGTCAAAACACTGCATCCTTTAATTCACGGAGGAATACTAGCCAAAAGAAACAACAAAAAACATCTTGATGAAATAAATAATATGTCTGGATTATTTATTGATATGGTAATCGTCAATCTTTATCCATTTGAGGAAACATTATCAAACACACAAAACACACATGAACAGCTTATAGAAATGATAGATATTGGAGGACCTACATTAATAAGAGCTGCAGCCAAAAATTATGAATCAGTTGCAGTATTAGTCAATCCACATAAATATGAATTAATAACAAAAATAACTTCATTAACTGAAAAACAAAACCTCTCTATTCAAGATTTATGCTCAACGCAAGAAAGAAAAATATTAGCTTCAGAAGCATTTAAACATGTATCTAATTATGATTCCATTATTCATTCATATTTAAATTCTGAAGAAAACCAAAACTTTTCTCTTAACGGAAATTTAATTAAAAAACTTCGTTATGGAGAAAATCCTCATCAAGAAGCAAATTTGTATAAATCATCAAACCTTGGTTCGGGGATAATTAATGGAATGCAAATTCATGGAAAAGAAATGTCATTTAATAATATTATTGATGGCAGCACTGCCTGGCAAATAGTAAATGATTTCAACGATAACTCCTGTGTTATTGTCAAACACGCAAATCCTTGTGGGCTTGCTTCTGCAGATTCTCAGCCTGAGGCATTTCAAAAAGCATTTGATGGCGATCAAGTATCTGCATATGGCGGAATAGTAGCATTCAATAATATAGTTGAAGAAAGCACTGTAAAAAAAATGAAAGGAATATTTTTTGAATTAATTATAGCCCCTGATTTTTCAAAAAATGCATTACTTAGATTACAAAAAAGAAAAGATTTAAGAATTATTTCTATGAAAGACACAAAATATCTTAATCCTAACTTTGAATTAAAGACATTTGCAGGAGGTTATATTATACAAGATACTGATAATAAAGAAGATTTAGAAAATGATTGGAAAACAGTGACAAAAACAAAACCCACCAAGCAAGAATTTTCAGATCTTAAGTTTGCATGGAAAGCTATTAGACATGTCAAATCTAATGGAATAATTCTAGTAAAAAATCAATCTATAACAGGATTAGGAACAGGGCAACCAAACAGAATTAACAGCATAGAAATAGCATCAAAAGTAGCAGGGGAAAACTCAAATGATAGCGTGCTAGCATCTGATGCTTTTTTCCCTTTTGCAGACAATGTTACTTTAGCACACTCAATTGGAGTGAAATCAATTATTCAACCTGGAGGTTCAATCAGAGATTCTGAAGTAATTGCACTAGCTGATAAATTAAATATATCAATGATATTTACCGGGGTCAGGCATTTTAAACATTGATTTTTCTTTTAGGTGGTAAAGAGAAAATTACCATAACAAATGCTATCAAATTTATAAAAGCAAAAGACATAAATGCAAATTTATAGCTACCATAATTATCAAAAGTAGCCCCTGCAATAATTGGGCCTGCAATCACACCAAAAGTCACTAAAACACTTCTAAATCCCATGATTGTCCCGTAATATTTTGTACCAAAATAATCTGCCATTAGAGAATTAGGAATAACTGCGCTTCCTCCCTGGGAAGAAGAATATAAAACTAATGCTAAAATCACTCCCGTCAAACTATCAACTATAGACAGTAAAAATACTCCTAATGATAAACAAAACATACATATAACTAATATATATCTTTTATTCATATAATCTCCAATAGTACTTAAGCCAAACCTTCCGGGAATACTCATAATCCCTACTGAACCAGCAAAGCCTGCCGCCGCAACTGGAGAAATACCCAAATCAACAAAAAATGGTACTAAATGTAAACTTACACCGCTTGTAACTAATATCCTTAGTCCTGTTGCCATGGTTAACAGCCAAAAACTTGAAGTACTTAAAGCTTCCTTAACTGTATAACTATCGTTATCATGATGTAATAAGTCTTTTTCACTATCATTTGATGGTTTCATACCATCAGGATAATCTCCATATTTATAAGGGTTATGCCTCATTACAATTCCGCATGGCACTCCAATTAATAAAATTACAAAACCTATAATGATCGAAGTGTCCCTCCATCCGTAAACTTGTATTAACCATCCGTAAACTGGAACAATCAATCCTCCAATTCCTACACCTGACCACATAACCCCGAATGCTAATCCTCTCTTTTTATTAAACCAATTCGCCACTGCTGTTTGTATAGGGGTATGAAGGGTGCCAGAACCTACTGTAACACCTAAAATATAAACTAAAGAAAAAGAGAGAAAGCTATCAACTTTAGAAAGTAAAATATACCCTACACTCATTATTGGAACACCAACTAAAATTACAACTCTAGGACCAAATTTATCAATTAAATAACCATCTATAGGACCTAAAATTCCATTTTCTAATCTCGCAAGAGAAAATACTGTCGAAATCCTTGTTCTACTCCATCCAAATTCTTTTGATAGGGGCAAAAATAAATTACCAAATCCATGATAATTAATACCTGAAGAAAGAGCCATTCCCAAAGTTCCGGCAAGAACTATATACCAACCATAAAAAAATTTTGTTTTTGTTTTTTTCATAATCAGTTCATATTATTAAAATGAGATAATTCTGGCAAAGTTTCAGAAGTTGATCCTCTAAGTACAACATCAGCTATTTTAGTAATCGGAGTAGGCATTGTATTTGCTTCAATAATAATACCACCATTTTTTTTAATATGTACAGGAAATGAAGCTGCAGGATTCACAAGAGTTGATGTCCCGGTTACTAAAATTAAATCTGCTTTATTAATTATATTTACACAATTTTCTAATATTTTTTTTGGAATTGGCTCACCAAATAAAACTGTGTCATACTTAATAATACCCCCGCATTTACATATAGGGGGCAAAATTTTCAGACTAATTGACTCTCTTGGAAATTGTAATCCACATTTTATACATCTGCACTTATATCTACTTCCATGTATTTCTAATACATTTTTACTTCCTGACCTAGTATGTAACTCATCAACATTTTGAGTAATAATATTTTTTACATAATTATTTTTCTGCAATTTTGTAACAGCATAATGTCCCTTATTTGGTTTTGCATTTTCTACAGCATATCTAAATTTTGTTCTTTCAGGATTATTAGCAAAATCTAACTGATCTTCCCACCATTTCTTTGGATTATTCATGAAATATTTATAGTGACCAAAATATTCTGGTTTTGAAGAATTGTTATTAGTTTTAGGTTCTGATCTAAAAGTCGGAATACCGCTGTCTGCTGATATTCCTGCGCCTGATAAAATTATTGAATATGAAGATTTAAGTAAATAATTTTGAGCTTTTACTAAATCTTTCTTATCCATTTATATTTAATTCCTTTTGGTCCAAATTTAAAGAATTATAAGAAAAGTTCAAATTTTCAAGAATTCTAAAATCTAATCCAGTGATAAGACATTGATTATAATCATAAATAAATTTACACAAATATTCCTGATTATCTAAATCTAGTTCAGAAAATGCGTCGTCTAATAAAATAATTGGTTCAGTATAATTCAATTTTTTTATTAGTTCACATTCAGCTAATTTCATTCCTAATACTAATAAACGCGCTTGTCCTCTTGATGCAAAATTTTCAGCTGTATTATTATCTATATTGATAACAAGGTCATCTCGATGCGGGCCAATTGTAGTCTTGCCAAGAGCTATATCCTTAAATTCTGATTGTTTTAATTTATTTAGAAAATTGTTATAAATTTGATCTTTATCATTATTCATAATAAATTCATTTGAAGTGTCTATATTACACAAATATTCTATATCGCCTTTATGATAGTTATTAAATAATTTAGGGTAAATAGAATCAGCTAAAACACTTAATTGATTTATAGTTTTATACCTTGAAATCATTAAATAAGTACCTGATTCAACCATTTTATTATTCCAATATTCAAGCTCGTTTTTAGAAGCAAAATTATTTTTAATTTGCTTTAATAACGAATTTCTTGATTCAACAATTTTTGAATATAGCAATAATTCTGATACATACTGAGTATCAATCTGTAAGTTTAATAAATTAATATATTTCCTACGAATAAATGGGGAACCATAAATAATATTCATATCATTAACACTAAAACATACAGATTTTAAATTACCTATCAACTTAGATAATGGAAGGTTTGCCCCATTATAACTACAATTCTTTTTTAATCTATTGGAATTATTTAAATCCAAAACCATTTGTATTTCACTTAATTCGTCACTTACAGAAACTCTAGCTTTTATTGATGTAAAATCTCCTGTACCAATAATTTGCTTATTTATAGTATCTCTATCATGCCTAGCTCTAAAGGAACGACCAACTGATAAAAAATTAATAGCTTCTATTAAAGAGCTTTTACCAGATCCATTTTTACCAATCAAAGCAGTGATTCCTTGGCCAAACTCTGTTTCAAAATGTTCAAAGTTTCTAAAATTTCTAATATTAATATGATGAAGCATTTTACATAAACTGATCGTATTGCTAGTAATAATATATATATGAATACCATTTATAGTATTTACTTTTATATATGTTAAGTTATAATACTCTTCTGTAAAAAAAGAGGAAAGTTCATGACACATGTAAAACTTAGAGATGGAGAATCAATTGATGGAATGCTAAAAAGATTCCAATCCATGGTACAAAGATCTGGGATTATGAGAGAACTTAGGGACAGACAATATTTTAAATCCAGGCAAGAAAACAGAAGATTAGAAGCTCAAAGAAATGCCAGAAGATC
>CAZMBU010000043.1:0-6614 GCA_964564565.1 uncultured Dehalococcoidia bacterium
GTCTATAGACATTCCAGCAACTTCAATCCATACAAGCTCATCCGGAACCTTATACCAATCAATTTTTGAAATATAATTTAACATTTATTTTCTTAGTTATGAGTGATTCAGTTCGACTGTTCCAATTTTCGTATCTACAGAAACAATATTATCTTGAGCAGAATCAATAGATTGTGATCTTGTAGCTGAAGCTCTCTCCATTGCTTCTTGATTTTCATACAATGATATAGCTATAACAGTAGTATCATCCGCTCTTATTTGTAAAAGTTGTTCTGCTTCGGGAAATTTACTTGAAGCTGTTGATGTATATGAATCAACCTGAGCATCTGCTGCTTCTTTTGATTTCATGGTAAGTGTAGTAATTCTGCAAACTGACATAAATTCTCCTAATTAAAAAATATATTATACAAGTATTATGACACGAAATTAATCTCTTAACAATTAATTATAAAAAGTATTATAATATATTAAAAACATATACATTAATGGAGAATAAAATGGGAAAAATTGAAGATAAACTTAATGCAATGGGAATTGAATTACCAGTAGAACCACAACCTATAGCTAACTATGTGCCAGGAGTTCGGACAGGAAACTTACTATACCTTTCAGGTTTAGGACCAAGCGATGCAAGTATGGTAGGTAAAGTCGGTAAAGATTTAACAAAAGACGAAGGTTATGAAGCAGCAAAATCAACTGGAATTGGATGTATAGCAAGATTAAAAGGACAAGTAGGCGATCTTGATAAAGTTAAAAGAATAGTAAAATTACTAACCATGGTAAATTGCACACCAGATTTTACTGATCAGCCAGCAGTTGCTAATGGGTGCTCTGATCTTATGGTAGAAGTATTTGGCGATAAAGGTAAACACGCAAGATCTGCTGTAGGGATGGGATCACTTCCAGGTAATATCCCTGTTGAAATAGAAATGATTGTAGAAATAGAAGATTAATTATTAATAATATTTCTAAAGGAAAATATGTTTTTAGTAAGAAGAGTATGTCGCACAGAAAGAGCAAATGCTTGGAAAGTGGCTGACGTACTTACAAAGATTTGTAATGCATATGAAGAAGACGGCAGAGATAAAGCAACAATTTATATAGGTGGAGCAGGAACTCCAGCTGCAGAAATTACAGTTTGCGCAGAATGGACTCAAAAAACTATTGATGCAAACAGAATGCCAAATGTACCTGCAGCTGTAAGAGAAAATGCTCCTAAACTTATGGAATTAATTCAATCTTATGATATAGAATTTTTCGAAATTGCAACGAAAGATAAAATCAAAGAACGAGCTTAATTTATTTTAAAAGTAAGAATAGATTTTTAGGATTTTCTGCGAGTCTTCGCACGTACCAAGGAAACCATTCTTCACCATAACTAATTAAAATTTTTAAGTTCTGATCTGATTTTAGAATTTCATCTTGTAAATCTCTTCTAATTCCATAAAGCATATTAAATTCATAGTAAATTTTATCAATTTTATCTGTATTTATTTTTTTGATTAGGGAATAAATAATCTGATGATCATGAGTTGCAAAAGATGGTTTCAAACCATTTTTAAGTATCTTTTTTTCAAGCATAAGATTAGCGAGTTTAATATAATTATCAGATATTTCGTTCCTATTCTGCATTGATATACTTGAATTTTCAGCATATGCGCCTTTCACTAATCTGATATAAGGAGCAATTTCTAACAGTAATCTAAGATCATCTTCAGAACGATATAAATATGATTGCAAAGTAATCCCGATATTATTATGTTTTAGAATTAATTCTTTATAAATTTTCAATGTTAATTCCAAATATATATATTCTTCCATATCAATCCAAACAAAAGTATTTTTCAATTCAGCAGCCTTAAGTAATTGTTTTAAATTTTCAACACATAATTCTTCATCAATATCTAAACCAAGCTGTGTTAATTTAACTGAAATAACTGTTTCAAGAGAACGGAAATCTATATCTTCTAAAGCATCTTTATATTTTTTTACAGTATTTAGTGTCTGAGTTTTGTTTAAGGAATTTTCGCCTAAATAAGTAATAATAGTTCCATAACCTATATCTTCTAATTCAGAACATTTACTCAAAGCATGATCTAATGTTTCACCTGGCATAAATCTTGAAACGGATTTTTGAACAAATTTGTATTTAGGCAATTTGTGAGAAATCCAATAATTTTTAGAAGACCACAAAAGTATATTTCTTATTAATGACATTTTAGAAAATTAAAAAATAAATTATACTGAGATAAAATAATTATATATATATATTATATTATTAAAATAATAAAAGTTAAAAAAATGACTCAACAAAAACAAATTAGGAAATGGGAAAATATTAATTGCCCGGTACATAGAAAATTATCTCCAAACACCGAAAATTATCTATATGCAATGTACTTATTAGATGAAAAAGATGAAAAGATTACAGCAAGTACTTTATTAGAATACATTAAACAATTACCTTCTTCTGAAAATTTGGGTACAAGTCTGCCAACTGTTACAGGCATGCTTAAAAGAATGGCAAGAGATCATTTGATAACAAAAGATAAAAATAATGAAATATTTTTAACAGAATATGGCAAGATCTCAGCTAAAGAACAAACTAAAAGATTCAGACTTGCCAGTAAATTTTTGCACGAAATTTTAAAAATTAAACTTGAAGATATTTTTCAAGAAGCTCACAGATTAGAACATGCAATGTCACAAGAAGTAGAAAACTCAATTGATAAATTACTAGATTATCCAAAAAAAGACCCTTTTGGGCAAATAATACCTGGACTTAATTTTGTTGAAAATGAACGAAATTTTCCTCTTACCAAAACCATTAAAGATGAAACATATATTATTTCTAAAATTCCTCCTGAAAATCCTGAATTTGTAGAATTTCTGAATAAAAACAAAGTTCTTCCAGGTAATAAAGTTTTAATAACAGAATTATCTGTCACTCGAGGAATTATCACTATTAAAATAGGCAAAACTACAGTAGATCTTGGCTTAAATATTGCAAAAACTATATGGATAAAAAATATTTAAATTAAGTAAAATAATTTCACGTAAATGGATATTTTTTCCCATTTAGTAACACTCCTAAGTAAGTTGATCTGACAAGAAATTTATATGTTATAAAACATATAAAAGTTGTAATAATTATTGCAATAAGAAATTTAATCTCTGCTAGAAACTTAAATTGAAAAAGAAAAAATGTAATCAATGAAACAATAGGTAAATGAATTAAATACATCCAATACGCTCCATCTGAAAAAAATCTTAGAATTGAATTATAGGATCCAAATTTATTTTCAGTAAAACCTATAAATGAAAAGGAAAATAATACTGAAGTAGAAATTTTTATAAATATAAATGGAATCCACCAAATCGGGTATGTTACAAAATCAATTGATATAAATTCTTCCTCAATCAAAGTGTGAGCCAGGAAAAACAAAAGAGCAGATAAAAAATAATATTTCCAATTAATTATAATTTTTTTAAATAATCTGTTATTTTTATACAAACTATATCCAAAGGCAAAGTAAATTCCAGTTGAAATAGGATTGCCAATTAATTCCGTGCCCATATCATTAAGGC
This sequence comes from uncultured Dehalococcoidia bacterium, assembly GCA_964564565.1. Lineage (GTDB taxonomy): Bacteria > Chloroflexota > Dehalococcoidia > Lucifugimonadales. Next base: position 3,589 of record CAZMBU010000043.1, read on the forward strand.
TGAAAATAGTTAAAATTATTATTAAAACAATTGGGATTTGAAAATCAAAAATAATTTTTGCTATCGCAGATTTTATAGATAAAATAAAATTATTTAATTTTGTAAGTTTTAATAAATTTGCTATCTTTGTAAATAACAATGAATAAAACTTATACAGTATAGTAAATATAGTAAATATAATTAAATGCCACAAAAACCATAAATGATGTGGTTGATTATCATTAGAATAAAAAAAATATAATTCCCCGGTATACCCATATTTAAAGATCCAGGGAATAGTTGCACCCATAACAGGAGTAAAAATAACCATTGGTAATACTATTCGCAGCATCCTGTTTTTCCACCAATAAGACCAGGCATATCTGTTAACTAGCAAACTTGCAAAAAATCCTGAAAGAATAAAAAAGACAGGCATACGCCACAAATGTATAAATTGGAAAATAATAACAATTAATTTTGAATCATCTTTATCAGAGGGCCAAATACTAACATCCATATTCATATATGGAAGAGCTGCATGTAAAACAATTCCAAGCAGCATAGCAAAACTTCTTAAGGCATCTAAGCCATGAAATCTTTGATTAGTTTTTAGCAATTACATGAATCGCAAGCGCAATTAACGCATTTGCAATTCGGATTGTCGCATTTTTTTTCTGACATATTATTTCCCTTGAATTTTACGTATATATGAAACCAAAGCCCATCTTTCTTGTTCAGTTAGGATGGAATCATATGCTAGCATACCTGATGAAATAGGTAAATCATTAGAATATTGAGCTAAACCTGTTCTTGAACCTTTTGAAATAAATGCATAGATCTCTCCATCAGTAGATTTTGCTGTTTTATCAGACAATAAATCAGCAGGATACGCACCTTTATTAATCACTTTACCATCATCTGTTTTTATGTTTACATAATCCCTGTATTTTCCTTTTCCATCCAAATTATCTCCATGACAATACACACAGTTCTCTGCATATAATAAAGATCCTTGAGAGTATAATTCATTAGCATTATATTGAGATGGCACATTTAAAGATTTGTATTCTTCAGGAGTTCTGTTTATTTCTTTTCCATTCATGGGAACTGCTTCAGGGTTTGGCATAATTCTTGGAATCTCTTGGCTTTTAAAAGATGGCTGATAATGCATTTCACTAAATATCATTATTGAATGGCTTCCAGATTTAGGAATAGCAGGCATATCCAGTGTAGCAGTCTCACCTAGAATGTTCAGTTCACCTGTTTTGATATTTCCCGAACAGGCTGTTAAAAACAATAGTGAAATAAACAATAAAAGAGGTATATATTTCTTGCTTAAATAACTTGTCATTCCCATCCTCTTTTAGTAGATTCAGCTCCAGATTTTTTTAAAGTATCTTCAGCTTTTTTAATTCTAGATTCAGTGACAGTAACCACTACGCCAATATATCCTTCAGTCATAATACGTTCATCATAAGCACCCATAAAAATCTTTGGTAATCTTGATTCAAATAATGCTCCAAGAATTGTTACAATAACTGAAAATAATAATGTCATTTCATAAAAGATGACAAGCATTGGTGGGATAGATAAAATTGGTTTTCCGCCCGTTACTAAAGGATATGCTAATTGAGTACCAACAGTAATTATCAATGCTACAGTGAATCCTACTACAGCACCAAATATTGGGTATCTAAATAATTTATGATGTGGTTCTGCTTCACCAAATGTTCCTTCAGGGTATGGTGATCCAGTCATAACTTCAAATTCATTATCTTTATAACCCGCTTTACGAAGAGAAGATAATGCATCACCCACCACGTTTTCATCTACAAATAATCCTAAAATACTTTTATTAGCCATAATTTACTCCCTTACTACTGCTGAAATATTTCTTTTACCAACTTTTATTATATGCCTGAATCTCATTCCTTCTTTAACATCAAAAGGAGGGATTAAAGGAAAAATTCTTGCAAAAACTAATATACCGCAAATAACAAATGCAAATGTAAATGCAACCAAGCCCATCTCAACAAGGCTAGGAGAATAAGCTCCCCAGTTAAAGCTTAATTCTGTTCTTCTGGATAATCCTGGGATAATAATCAAAAAACGTTCTAACCACATACCTACATTAACTAGTATAGTTGTAAAGAACATCCATTTAGCACTTCTTCTTATATTTTTAAAACACCATGCACCTACCGGTATTATATAAGCAGTAATTAAAAACAAAATAAATAAATAATTCCATGGAGTCTGAAAAACTTGCATATTTCTTAATGCTATTTCAGGATCTTCTAAAGGATACAATGCAAAAATCCATTCCAAAAATAATGAGAAAAGCCATATAGTAGCTACAATAACTAATAATCTTCCAATAGCATCAAAATGGTCAGGTTTAATATATTTGTCCAATTTATATAACCATAATAATCCTGCCATTAATGTAGCAACTCCTGAAACACCAGAATGTATAGCTCCTATAATAAAGTAAGGGGCAAATATAGTTGAATGCCAACCTTCAACTGCAATAGAAACCGCAAAGTCCCATGAAACTATGCTATGTACGGAAACGAAAATAGGTAATACTAACGCAGATAATAAAATCGGAGCTGTAGCCTGAATTTTCCACTGCCTTGGTGTTCCCCTAAATCCTAAAGCAAGAACACTATATATAATTTTTGGAATTTTAGATTTAACTTTGTCTCTAACTAATGCTATATCAGGAAGTAGGCAAGTATAAATAAATAAAATTGTACTTAAAAGATAAGTTCCAACTGCGACAGGATCCCATACAAAAGGAGATCTAATATTAGGCCAAATCCCTCTCGCAAAATCATACCCAATTACTATTGGAGGCAAAGGTGTTATCCAATATATTCTCCATGGCCGTCCCACGTGGAATAAAATATTACTTAAGGCAGCAATCAAAGAAAATAAAGTTAATACTTCAGCTGCTCTGGTTATAGGTCTTCTCCATTCTGCCTGAGTTAATCTTAATATAGCTGAAACCATAATTCCGGCATGACTAATACCAATCCAAAAAA
>CAZMBU010000044.1:0-6449 GCA_964564565.1 uncultured Dehalococcoidia bacterium
CAAGGAAAAATACTTGAGATTGAAAAATATTTTGAACTTTTTAGCATAAACTTTTTTGATCTTAAATCACTTGGTATTCATGAAAGTGTTAGTGAACCATTTGATACTTTTCAACAAAATTCTTTTCATAAAGCTGATTATTACTCTTCAATTACAGGAATGTTAGTGTTAGCAGATGATTCAGGATTAGAAGTTGAATGTTTAAATGGAAAGCCGGGTGTATTAAGCGCAAGATATGGAGGAGAGGATTTGTCAGATTATGAACGTAATTTATTATTATTAGAAGAAATTTCTGATTTTAATAATGTTAAGGCTAAATTTAAATGTGTATTAACACTTTGTAAAAATAAGGAATGGGTTAGTAGTTTTGAAGGAGAGTGTATGGGATTAATAACAAATAAAGTGAAAGGATCTAATGGTTTTGGGTATGACCCGATATTTTTTTTAGAAAAATATTCAAAAACGATGGCTGAAATAGATACTGAAGTAAAAAATAAAATTAGTCATAGAGCAATTGCTTTGAACAAGTTATCTAAATTCCTAGAATCTTTAAAATAATAATTGTTATTTATTTTCCATCCACTTATTAACAATTTTTTCACTTTCTTGTTGCATTATTCCAGTAGTCAGTGTCAGTTTGTTTTGGACATTTGTTAGTTTAATTAGTTTTTCTACAGTATATTTGCCATAGTTACTGCCCCTCATGCTTGTTCGCCCCCCTAAGACCAGGCGATTTATTTCTGCTGTTATAATTGCACCAAGACACATTGGGCAAGGTTCCCAGGAAGCGTAAAGAGTTGCTCCAGGAAAACTGATAGCTTTGATTGAAGTACCAGCATCTCTTAAAGCTACTGTTTCTGCGTGAGCTGTTGGATCAAATGTGCTGTAAACAAGGTTTCTGCCAGTACGTATTACCTTATTATCCATTACTAATACAGCTCCGAAAGGTTGATCGCCTAATTCCAAGCCTTTAATTGCTTCATTAATTGCTATTTGCATAAATTCTGCATCATTCAAAAAGTTATCCTATTAGAATTTTATTTGGATTAAAAATTTGTTCCATAACTGGTGTTACTCTAAAGTCTCCTGTTATTTCTATTTGTTGTCATAATGACATTATTTCTTCATTTCCTGAAAATTGTTTTCAGACGAATGAGTGTGAGTAATATGATAAGTTGGCAATTTAAACTCCTGATAATTGATTTTTTTCAATAATACCTATTTCTAAACTATAATGCACTAAACATCCTATAGATTTATAATTAAAGGTGAATATTTATAAATATTTGAATTTAGCTTGTTAAAATAAGCTGTCTAAATTCATTGAATTAATTCATTAATATGTATATTGTCACTTTACTATGGTTATAAAAGATAAATTTAATAGACCGATTAAAGATTTAAGGATATCAGTAATTGATAGATGTAATTTCAGATGCCCTTATTGTATGCCAAAAGAAATTTATGGAGAAAGGTATCAATTTTTGAAAAATGATCAATTGTTATCATTTGATGAAATAATAACAATTAGCGAGATTTTTTCAAAGTTTGGAGTAGAAAAGCTAAGAATTACAGGTGGCGAACCACTATTGCGAAAAGATTTACCTTTATTAATTAAAGATTTAAAATCAATAAAATCGATTAAAGAAATAGCTCTTACTACGAATGGTTTTTTTCTGAGTAAATACGCCTTGGATTTAAAGCAGTCAGGAGTAGATAGATTAACTGTTAGTTTGGATTCTTTAAACCCTGAAACATATAAAAAATTGAATGGGCAAAATTTAGATATTGAAAAAACATTGGAAGGACTCAAATTTGCTAATAGTATTGGATTTGAGAATATAAAAATTAATTGCGTAGTTATGAAAGGTGTAAATGAGAAGCAAATTATTGATTTGGTAAATTTTGGAAGAGAAAATGATTTGATTATAAGATTTATAGAGTATATGGATGTTGGAACTATAAATGGATGGAAATCAGATGATGTTGTTTACGCAGAAGATATTCTTAGTATTATAGAAAAAAAATATAAATTAGAAGCAGTTGATCCTAATTATTTTGGGGAAGTAGCAACAAGATATAAATTTATGGATGGAATGGGTGAGATAGGCATAATATCTTCAGTTTCAAAACCATTTTGTTCTGATTGTACAAGAGCAAGAATTACTGCAGATGGAAATTTGTATACATGTTTATTCACAAACAAAAGCCATGATTTGAAATCTGTGATAAGAGAACAGTCTTATAAACATCTAGAGGAGTTTATAAAAAATATTTGGGTAAATAGATCTGATCAATATTCGCAACTGAGAGCTTTAGGTCAAACTGATAAAGAAAAAGTGGAGATGTACAAAATTGGTGGATAAACAAAATAAATCTCAGCAATCAAGTATAGATGATTTTGTAACTGATTCTAATATAAGTCGTTATGTAGTTTATACTGATGGATCTTGCATTCCTAATCCAGGGCCAGGCGGTTGGGCATATGAAATAAGAAATTCTCAAGATCAGATAATTGAATCATTAAGTGGTTCTGATAAAAATACCACAAATAATCGCATGGAATTAACTGCAGTCATTAAATCTCTCAAATCAGATTATATAAATAATGATTCTGTTGTGACTATTAAGTCTGACAGTCAATTAATTATAAATACTATGAATAAGAATTGGAAAAAAAAAGAAAATATTGATTTGTGGGAAGAGTTGGATGAATTTAAAAAAATGAAAAATCTTCGGTGTGAATGGGAATGGGTTAAAGCTCATGCAGGCATTGAGGGTAATGAAAATGTAGATCAAAAAGCTAATCAAGAAGCAAGAATGTCTCATCTTTCAAATGATGGTGATGTAAATATGGTAGATGTTTCAGATAAAAGCCAAACTATTAGAGTGGCTACAGCAGTTTCGAAAATAAAATTATCTAAAACAGCTTTTAAAATGACAAAAAGTAATGATTCAAAAAAAGGTAATGTTTTAGCTACAGCTAGAATAGCAGGCATACAAGCTGCAAAAAAAACTCATGAATTAATTCCTTTGTGCCATCAGATAAATCTTACAAATATAAATATAAATTTTATATTAGATGATGACTCAGGGTTTGTAACAGTAAGCTCAGAAGTTAAATGTATTGGCAATACCGGCGTTGAAATGGAAGCTTTAACTGCAGTAACCGTTGCGTCTTTGACAATTTATGATATGTTGAAATCTGTGGATAAAAGAATAGTTATAAATGATATTCATTTAATATCAAAATCAGGCGGTAAAAGCGGTGATTTCAATTATTAAAATTAAATTTAAGTATGTTTAAATTATTAGTTGGCATAGGTAATCCAGGAAAGAAATATAACAATACTAGGCATAATGTTGGATGGAAAGTTCTAGATTCATTTAATTTAATTAATAAAAGTGAATTGATATCTAAAAAAGATGATTATGAGTTATATCAAACATTTTATGAATCTAAAGAATTATATTCTTTCAAACCCATGACATATGTTAATAATTCCGGAGTCCCATTAAAAAAAATAATAAAAAAATTAAATATTAAGACAAATGAGATTTTGCTTATTGTAGATGACATCAATTTATTATTGGGAATTATCAAATTGAAAGAAAGAGGTGGGGCAGGTGGACATAATGGTTTGAAATCTGTTTTTTCAGAAATTTTGACTAATGATATTCCAAGATTAAGATTAGGAATAGGCACATCAGAAAGATATGGAGAAGATTTAGTTTCTTTTGTTTTAGGAAAGTTTGAGCCTAATGAAACTAAAATTGTTAAGGATATGATTGATAGATCAGTAGAAGCCATAGATAATATTTTGTCTGTGGGATTTGCAAAAGCAATGGAATTAACAAATTATAAAAAACAGGATAAGCCCAATTGAAAAAAATACATACAGACCGCATAAAAGAATTATCTGATTTGGTTAAATTAAAATTGACCTCACAAGAATTAGAAACTCTATCTGTTGATTTAAATGATATTTTAGATAGTTTTGAAAAATTAAATAAATTAAAAATAAATTCTTTCAATGAATTTGATGATGATTTAAAAGAAAAAAATATTACTAGAAAAGATATAAATCATAAATCTTGGGATAAATCTACTTTGTTAAAAAATGCTCCTAATCATGATGGGAATGAATTGAATATTGAGTATGTTCTTGGAGATGATTAAATGACTGATGATTTAATGAATAAAAGTATTACTCATTTAAGTAAATTATTAAGGAATAAAAAAATCAGCTCTGTTGATTTAGTAGATCATTACTTTGATAGGATAGAAAAATTTGATAACCAAATTCATGCTTTTTTATCTAAAGATAAAAATTTGGCTATCAAACAAGCAAAAGAGTCAGATATTAAAATCAAAGATGGTGATCAAAGCATATTAACTGGTATCCCTTATATGCTTAAAGATAATATATGTACTAATGACTTTCCTACTACTGCAGGTTCTAAAATATTAAACGATTTTTATTCTAATTATGATGCTACAGTAGTAAAAAAACTTAAAAATGCAGGAGCGATTTTAATAGGTAAAGGAAATTTAGATGAATTTGCAATGGGTTCTTCTACAGAAAATTCATCTTTTGGTCCAACTAAAAATCCTTGGGATTATAATTATGTTCCCGGTGGTAGTAGTGGTGGGCCGGCAGCTGCGGTAAGCGCTGGATTTGCTGCATTTTCTTTAGGATCAGATACAGGAGGCAGCATAAGACAGCCTGCATCTTTATGCGGGGTTACTGGTCTTAAACCATCATATGGAGCAGTTAGTCGTTATGGATTAATTGCTTTTGGAAGTTCATTAGATCAAATAGGCCCATTTACTAATAATGTTGAAGATTCCGCTTTGATATTAAATGCAATAAAAGGAAGAGATAAAAATGACTCTACATCTAAGAGTTTTGATGAAGATTTACCTTTAGATCAAATAGAAGGTTTTAAGAATTTGAAAATTGGAATTCCTAAAGAATATTTTCCGAAAACTTTAGATAAAGAAATTAAAAATAAAATTACTAAAGTAATTGATTTATTAATTGAAAATGGAGCAGAAGTAGAGGAAGTATCATTGCCGCACACAGAATATGCCTTGGCAGTTTATTATATTTTAGCCCCTTCAGAAGCTTCTTCAAATTTGGCAAGATATGATGGTGTCAAATATGGTTTTTCCGATAATCAAGTTAATAGTATGTGGGAGCGAATAGAGAACTCAAGATCTAAAGGCTTTGGAATTGAAGTGAAACGTAGAATTATGCTTGGTACATATGCATTATCTTCCGGATATTATGACGAATATTATGGTAAAGCAGAACAGATAAGGCAACTGATTAAACAAGAATTAAATGATGTTTTTAAAAAAGTTGATTGTTTGATTACACCTACTTCTCCTACAACAGCTTTTAAATTAGGCGAAAGAACTAAAGATCCTATGGCGATGTATACCAGTGATATTATGACAATACCAGCAAATATAGCTGGAATTCCTGGTATATCAATTCCATGTGGAAAAGTAAATGGATTGCCAGTGGGAGTGCAATTATTAGGATCTTATTTTAGCGAAAGAAAATTATTAAGTATTTCAAATCATATTCAAAAAATTACAGATTGGCATCTTGATAGACCAGATTTAGATTAAACTTGGTATTTTTCAGGTATATATTGACCCCAATTTACAATTGATTCAAGAAAATGACTGATTTTTATTAATTGTTTTTCTTGTTGCCATGGTGCAATTATCTGCAGTCCTATTGGAAGTCCCTGATCATCAAAACCTGCAGGAATATTAACTGCAGGAGCTCCTGACAAATTAATTGGAAAACTATATAAACAGAAGCCCCATGAAGGATGTACTTTTTCCCCGTTTATTTCTTGGGGTGGTTCGCCAACATTAAAAGCAGTAGTAGGCATTGTGGGAGAGGCGATCAAGTCATATTTATTAAATAATTCTGAAAATTTCAATTGTACTTTTTTAAGTGTTAATATAGATTGAGCATATTCAGATGCCGAAATACTTTTTGCGTTTTCAAAAGCTTCCTGAGTATACCAGGAGAATTTGTTTTTGTTTTTCTTATACTCTTCTTCATGGGTAGTATATGCTGAAACGGAAAATAAATTATGCCATGCATTAAATATTTCACCAAGATCAATGTTAATATGTGTTATTGCATGCCCTTCATTTTCTAATATAGATAAAGTATTCAAGCATTTTGATTTTACTTCACTATCTGGTTTTGCATGTCCAAAATTATCTAACCAAGCTATTTGTAATTTATTTTTTGAATATGTGTTTTGCAAATAATCTGTTAATGAATTTTCCCAGAATTCATTTTCGAATTTTATAGGCGGCTTGTTTAAAGACGAAGGATCTTCTGAACTAAATCCTGTAATTATTTCTAACATTAACGCAGCATCTTCAACGTATCTGGTCATAGGCCCATTTTGTG